>WQTQ01000171.1 GCA_009786175.1 Bacillota bacterium
AAATCCCCTTTTCATAACATTTGGCTTTTACAGCACAAACGCTATACAAAGGGGATTTTATTGTTCCTGAAAAATATTAACTATCTCTATATTATCAATTTTTTGTCCGCTGTGCATATCTTCCGACAGAATATAGTCGCAGCCACTTAATATTACAGAGGATAACATAAGGCAATCGTAATACGAGTATTTGTATTTGCCCTTAATCTCTAAGGCATAGTCAACAACATCTAAATCTACAAATTGTATGTCGCATACGGCTTCTATCTGTTTAATGGCGAATCGGATATCTTTTACAGGCAGTCGCCATTTCTTTGTAAACACATTACATAACTCGTTAATGGCTTGTGTACTGGTTATACATGTATATTTCCTTAAAGCAGAGATACATTTAAGGTTTTTCTCTGGTTCGTCTTCGGAAAATAAGTATATCAAGACGTTTGTATCAAAAAAAGCCCTATCTTTCATTTGCGTATTCCCGGTCAAATTTGAACTCTTTGGTTTTAATACGAATTGCCGAAAAATCGATGTCGTCGATTTCATCTTCTGTTTGGGAAGCAGATAGAAGTATGACCCTTACGCGGTTTCCAAATTTATACTTGTATCTTTCTGGGACAACGATTACCCCATCTTCTCTTATGGTTGATTTAAACTCAACAGCAGTCATAAAACTCACCTCTAATCTTAACTTCTATCAAAGTCTACTATTTTATCAATTTCGTGTCAACGGTAGTGTTAATTTTTCACATTTCCAGCTTGACACAACATACATAGCGATGTAGCATACAAGCAAGTTACAACATAAAAATTTCACAAAGGAATGGTGTTAGTGAAAACAATCACACTGGTACTTGGCGTTATTGGCGCGGACGTACACGCCGTAGGTAATAAAATTTTAGACTATGTGTACGCCCAGGCAGGTTTTAATGTGGTAAACCTTGGTGTAATGGTTTCCCAGAAAGAGTTTGTGGAAGCGGCGGTAGAATCTGCAGCGGATGCGATTATTGTTTCGTCTTTGTACGGCCACGGGGAAATTGACTGCAAGGGTTTAAGGCAAAAATGTGACGAGGCGGGCCTTACAGGAATAAAATTATACGCCGGCGGTAATTTAGTTGTAGGTAAGCAAGACTTTGCGGAAGTAGAAAAACTGTTCCTGGATATGGGCTTTGACAGGGTGTATCCGCCGGGTACAGACCCACAGCTAAGCATAGACCATATAATTGAAGATATACAAAGGCCGTTGGGCTGCGCGGGCTGCCCCGGCTGCAATAAGTCATAATGGGTTTATTGCTTTGCTGCGATTTTGGTTCTACTTTTACAAAGTTAACGGCCATTGACGGTGACACAGGGGAAATTGCGGCTTTTGCCAGGGCGTTTACCACAATAGACCATGACGTAATGGACGGCTTTAACTGCGCGTTGGATGAAATACATGCACAATGCGGCGTGCGCGATTTTGACGTCCGGCTTGCGGCCAGTTCCGCCGCCGGAGGGTTAAAAATGGTGTCCAGCGGCCTTGTGCCGGACTTAACCGCAAAGGCTTCCCGCCTTGCTGCGGCCAGTGCCGGGGCAAAGGTGCTGAAAACCTATTCTTACGAATTAACCAACGATGATACAAAGGAAATTGCCTGCATATCGCCGGATATTATTTTGTTAAGCGGCGGCATAGACGGCGGCAACAAGGATGTGCTTTTGCGCAACGCCGCTGTAATTGCCCAAATCCCCGGTAATTTTTGCGTGATTATCGCCGGTAACCGTGCCGCGGCAGACGAGGCTAACGAAATCGCACTGGTAGGGGGCAAGCGCACCGTTGTTTGCGAAAATGTTATGCCGGTTTTTGGCAAGCTTAACATCGAGCCTGCAAAAAACGCAATCCGGGAACTGTTTATCGAAAATATTATTTCCGCAAAAGGGCTGGACAAGGCTCAGCAATTCATGACTGCGGAAATTATCCCTACGCCGCTGGCTGTTTTTGAGGCTGCAAAGCTGCTGAGCGAAGGTATCAATGACGAAGATGGCTTCGAAGAAGGACTTGGCCCTCTTATGGTTTTTGACCTGGGCGGTGCGACTACAGATGTGTATTCCATGGCAGACGGACTGCCTAAAAACCCCCAGGTGTATGTACAAGGGCTGCTGGAGCCTTTTGCCAAGCGCACGGTTGAAGGTGACATTGGTATGCGTTATTCCCTGGCCCCAACGATTGAAGCCATAGAAACCGACGCAAAGTACCATTTTTACAACGGGCACGGCATAACCGAAACGGATGTTGCAGAGTGGCAGACCATATGCGCCGCAAACCCTTCCGCACTGCCTGTTGGCGAACACACGGCTTACAAACAGGTGGAACAAGCCTTGGCAAGTGAAGCCGTAAGGCTTTCCGCCGCGCGGCATGTGGGGTTTTACGAACGGACATATACGCCCATGGGGGAGACAATTATCCAAACAGGTAAAGATTTGACCGGTGTAAAGTACGTGATTGGCACCGGCGGGGCGATAATTGGCGCAAGCGCGCCAAAGGAAATTCTGAAAGCGGCAGTTTACAGCCCACGGGATGTTAACTTGTTAAAACCGCAAAGCCCGCAATTACTGCTGGATAAGGAATACTGCTTTTCCGCAATGGGGCTGCTGGCGCAGAAATTCCTGCGGCTTGCGTTGCGAATGATGAAAAAGAAAATTGTGTAAGCGAGGTGGCGAATTTGGAAATTACCATCTCAAATAGTGAAGATTTTTGTATCGATAATTTAATAAAGCAAGAGCAAAACTATGAATAGGGTGAATCCAATGACACTTAAAAACGAGAAACTGTCCAACGACCTGTTCCACAGCATCCGCAAAGACGTACTTACCCACTGGGAAACAGGCAAAGATGTAGACTTTGACGAAGCCGTAGCCTACCAAAAATCCATCGCCAAAGAAAAACGCTTCAACTTGAAGCTGGACGAGGCAGACGCCCAAAAGCGTACATTAACCCAGCCCCGTGCAGGTGTGGCCCTTCCGGTGCAGTTAATTGAACTGCTTCGCCATTTGGAAGATGAAGGCGAGGCCGATTTGCTACCCACAACAATAGACAGCTACACCCGCCACAACCGCTACGACGAAGCACAAATTGGCATTGAAGAAAGCATCAAAAATAACCGCTCCTTGCTGAACGGCTTCCCGGCGGTAAATTTTGGCGTACAAGTTTGCCGTGATGTTACAAGCGCGCTAAAAAACCCTGTCCAGGTGCGGCACGGTACGCCGGACGCACGCTTACTTACGGAAATAACTGTGGCAGGGGGCTTTACCTCCTACGAAGGCGGCGGAATTTCTTACAACATCCCTTATGCCAAAAAGCACACCCTGAAAAAAACTATTTTCGACTGGCAATACTGCGACCGCCTTATTGGCCTTTACGAAGAAGCAGGCGTTACCATTAACCGGGAACCTTTCGGCCCGTTGACGGGCACACTTGTACCCCCTTGCATTTCCAACGCGGTGGCAATAATCGAAGCGTTGCTGGCGGCGGCCCAAGGCTGTAAACATATCACAGTGGGGTACGGCCAGTGCGGCAATTTAGTACAAGACGTGGCGGCCATAAAAAGCCTGCGGGAGCAAACCGAGTACTACCTGAAAGAACACGGGTTTGCGGACGTAAAAGTGACTACAGTTTTCCACCAATGGATGGGCGGCTTCCCTCAAGACGAAAGCAAGGCGTTTGGTGTTATTTCCTGGGGTGCGGCAGCGGCGGCACTGTCCGGTGCCACAAAAGTAATTGTAAAAAGCCCGCATGAAGCCATGGGCATACCAACAAAGGAAGCCAACTCAGCAGGGCTAAAGGCCACGAAGCAAGTAGTTTCCATGCTAACCGACCAGTTGTTTTTGAATCTGCAAAACGTTGATGACGAATGCGAAATAATAAAAGAAGAAGTACGTTTGATAATGGACAAGACCCTGGAACTTGGCAGCGGCGACATTGCAATCGGAACCGTACGCGCCTTTGAAGCCGGTGTAATAGATGTTCCGTTTGCCCCAAGTATGTACAACGCAGGTAAAATCCTGCCTGCCCGTGATGACATGGGTGCGGTACGCTTGTTGGAATACGCGAACCTGCCCTTTAGCCAAGACTTGAAAGATTTCCACCGGGCCAAACTGGAAGAACGGGGCAAGCGGGAACAGCGCAAAGTCAGCTTCCAAATGGTAATCGACGATATTTACGCGATTGGGCGGGGGCATTTGGTAGGCAGGCCATGATTGTAGAGTTACGAAAAAAATACAACCATTGTGTTGAAAATTAGAACAGGAGCGGGGAAAATGAAAATAGTAGACATGATCTGCTCTAGCGGCAGGACAGGCTTTTTCTTTGATGATCAATTGGCGATTAAAACAAACGCCGTAAAAGAGGGTAATGCGTACAAAGGCTATCCGGTGACACCGGGCTTCCAGGCTGTAAGGCAGGCGGGGGAAGCGGTTTCTATTATGTTAATTTTAGAAGATGGGCAAGTTGCCTACGGCGATTGTACCGCGGTTCAATATTCCGGCGCAGCAGGACGTGACCCGTTGTTTCTGGCAGATGATTTTATTCCCATTATAGAGGAAGTAATACGTCCGGTGTTGTTGGGGCGCGAAATTACAACGTTTCGCGAGATGGCAAAGGAACTGGATTCCTTGGTGTACAATGGCAGGCTGCTGCACACGGCAATCCGCTACGGGGCCACTCAAGCAGTTTTGGACGCGGTGGCAAAATCTAGGCATAAGCTAATGGCGCAAATTATTGCGGAAGAGTACGGAACCACCATATCAAATACGCCAATTCCAATTTTTAGCCAATCCGGTGACGAGCCCCAGCTTAACGCCGATAAAATGATACTTAAAAAAGCGGATGTCCTTCCACACGCGCTGTTTAACAATGTAGACAAAATCGGCTTCCAGGGCTTTAAGCTGCTGGAATATGTAAAATGGCTGCGGAACAGGATTTTCGACCTGCGCTGGTCCGACACATATAACCCGATAATTCACCTGGATGTGTACGGTACAATAGGCATGGTGTTCGACCATTCCTATGATAAAATTGCGGAATTTCTGCAGCATATAGAATACGCTGCAAAACCCCTTAAAGTGCGCGTAGAAGGCCCCGTAGACATGGGCGACCGCGAAACTCAAGTACTTGCAATGATGCGCTTGCGCCAGGTTTTGGAAATGCGGGGCATAGACGTTGAACTTGTTGCGGACGAATGGTGTAACACATTGGAAGATATTATTCACTTTACAGAAAATAACGCAGGCCACATGATACAAGTAAAAACTCCGGATTTGGGCGGCATTAACAACTCTATTGAAGCGGTGTTGTACTGTCAAAAACGCAATATGGATGCCTATCTCGGTGGCACTTGTAACGAAACGGAACGCTCTGCCCAGGTTTGCACCCATATTGCCATGGCGGTTAACCCTGTGCAAATGCTGGCAAAGCCCGGCATGGGCATGGACGAAGGTTACATGATTGTGTATAACGAAATGCGCCGGATTTTGGCACTGAAAGACAGATTGTAGAACGGGAGATTTTATGATAATTGAAACCGAACGGCTAATTCTGCGCCCTTTCAACGTAGATGACGCGGAAGCTATGTACAAAAATTGGGCATCGGATCCGGATGTGCTGCGGTACATGCCCTATAATGTTTGCGAAACATTGGAAGCCGCCCGCAGTTGCGCCGAAGGCTGGCTGGAGTCTATAAAAAACATGGAAGGTGCCTGGCAGGTGTGGGCAATTCAGCTAAAGCCCGCCGACGAGATAATTGGCACAATAGATTTTGTGGAAGTTGATACAGATGCCCGTTCAGCGGAAGTTGGTTATCAAATTGGTAAAGCCTGGTGGGGCAACGGCTATTGTGCCGAAGCCCTGGTAGAACTGGCAAATTACGCCTTTGACACAGTGGGGTTAAACCGCCTATGGGGCGGCTACGACCCGCGCAACCCCGCGTCCGGCAGGGTAATGGAGAAGGCGGGCTTTAAGTACGAAGGTACTTTGCGCCACCACAGGCTGCGGCGCGGCGAGCTTGTAGACAGGATTATTTACGGCATGATTAGGCCCGACCGGGCTTAAGAGATACCCCCTGATATCACATTCTCAATGTGATATCAGGGGGTGGAAAGAGTCTGCGGTTGGGATATTGGGGAAAGTCGGTTACTAAAAGGAGGGCTTGGAATGATGATGAAACGTAAATTACTGCCCGCAATAGCCGCTCTGCTATTTATTTTGCTGCTTGTTTTAGCAGTTTGTGGCCGAAGGTCAACAGAGATTTATGAAATTATCAGCGAGCATCACGGCGGCAACCGGCAAACTGAAGAACCGGTGCTTTTACCGGAAGTACCGACGCATGATGAGGAACCAACGGACAACCCCCAGGAAATCAAGCCTTCCAATACTCAATCCTTTCAGGTAGTTGCATTAACATCGCCATGCGAGGGTTATAATGAGACTTCCCAAACTCCCAGAGCATCAATTTCTGTTGATTTAGCTGCCCAATACCTGGCAGAGCTTGAAGAACTGTGGACTAGGGATGGCGGCGCATTGTGGGGTATTCCGCTGCATGAGCCAATGATTATTGCATGTCAGGCAACGCGCCATGCGGTGGCCAATATGCCGGATGAAGGCGGTATTTTTACCCAATACAATGGCGTTTATGTTGGTTTTTTGCCGGAAGGTCAACTTATCGGCAACACTGCAGTAACATTTGGCGGGCGCAATTGGGGCATGGTTACTTGGGATGTTATGGAAGACTTTGCCGATGATAAACTTGAACGGCTGCGCATTATGTCTCATGAAGCTTTTCATGCAACACAGGAAGGGCTTTTACCCAATGTTGGTGGTTTTGGCAACGCAATTGAGCATATGCAGGCCAAGGAAATGCGGGTCAACACACACTTGGAGATGAATGCATTGTTCGCTGCCCTTGGCAGTACAGGTAAAGAAAGACTGGCCGCTATCCACGACGCGTTGTCTATTCGCGCGGCACGGCGACATGGCTCCAGTATGTTTCTAATAGGCGGGGAAAACATGTTTGAACTAAGTGAAGGAACTGCCCTGTATACAGAATTGCGGTTAAATTTTTCTTGTATGGATGAAATCCTGGCAGAAATTTGCGTACGAATGAATAAGCACTTTGGCCACTCTGCCGCATGGTTGTCCTTTGGCTACTACGCCGGTGCAATGTATGCGCTTCTACTGGATGAGTTTGGCGTACAATGGCAAGAAAACATTAGGCCGCATACAGACCTGGCCAACTTACTTATGAGAGCCGCAGGTATTGCAGAGTTAAAGCCTTGGGATGAAATTGACCTTTACATTTACGGATATGAAAAAATAACCGAAGCCGAACGGGCTTGGGCTGACAGGCTTGAACGAATGGAAAAAAATGTAGAGATATTTTTTGCACCAGACAGGGCTTTTTTAGAGATCCCGTTTGATTTTACCATCCCAATGGATGTTTTTCATACGGCAGACCAACTCTTTTTGCCATCCGGCTTTTTACTAAGCGGCAGTTTTGTAATTGAATGTATTTTTGGTAAGCTCACAATAACCGACGGATATTTGCTTAGGGTGTTTCATGCATCAAGAGCCCATAGGGTTTGCGCGGCGGAAATTGAAATAAACGGCAACCGTATTGTTGGCAGCTATTGGGAACTGATACTGAACGAAGGATTTGAATTGATTCCGGTGGGGTGAAATTATGCATGCAGTTATTTTCGATTTATTTGAAACTCTTGTAACAGAATGGGGCAGACCGGTTTTTGCGCAATCTTTGATACATAATAACCCTTGTATCAAAGTTGCGCAAAATACCCCAAAATACTTTACAAGCATGATTGCTGTATACACAACTCCTGGAAACAATCCTTGCCAACGTGAACATCTCACGGGAAAAAAGTTTACTTACCTTTGACGCTGTGGTAATGTCCTGCGATGTTGGTCTGGTAAAACCCGATGTGAAAATTTACGAACATTGCCTTTCACTTCTTGACGAAAAAACCGGATAATAGCTTTTTTATAGGTGACGGCGGCAGCGATGAACTAAACGGGGCAAGAAACGCAGGCTTAACGCCGATTAGGGCGGTATGGTTTACAAAGTATTTTGCAAATCTAAATGATAATAATTTAATAGAAATATATCCAACTGTATTTGAACCATTAGACATCCGAGAATTTATTAGATGAATTACAGGTGAAACAAATGAAAAATAACATAATAATCGCGGGTGTGCCACGGGCGGGCAAAAGCACGTTATCCCGCATGTTGTCTAAGAAATTTGGGTTCCAGCATGTTAGTATGGATTCAATCAATAACGGGCTTGAAAAAGTCTTCCCACAACTGGGTATTGATATTTGCATGATGCCAATTGCGAAATTTACTACTTCGTCACTTCGGATATAACGCCGGAAGGCCGTTTCAAATTAATGCGTGTCCATGATACGGAAAGGCACTACACATTTAACTGGCCCGACGATAAACTTCGCAGTATGTGCGGGAATTTGATAGAAGAAAGCAAATTTATTAAAGAGCAATGCGCAAAGTATAATTTGCCATATTATGAGACTGCGAATAATAGGGAGCAAGTGTTTGAAGAATTTTGTCAAATGACTGCGGAAAAACGAGAAAGGGAGGAATAAATCAATGAACGAACTCAGAGTTTTAGCCCCAACGGCAATCCTGGGTTACGGCTTCCCGGAAGCATCTTTTGCGGAAGGCATGAAGCGTAAACCCCATGTAATAGCCGTTGACGCAGGTTCTACCGACCCGGGGCCATACTACCTTGGCTCGGGCAAGTCTTTCACAGACCGCAATGCCGTAAAGCGGGACCTGGAATACATGATTAAAGCCGGTGTGGAGAACAACATCCCGGTAATCATAGGCTCTGCAGGGGGCAGCGGCGCGGATTCACATTTGGATTGGAACGCGGACATTGTGCTGGAAATTGCCCGGGAGCAAGGCCTGACCTTTAACCTGGGGATTATAAGCGCGCAAATTAGCAAGGAAATTGTGCTGCAGCATTTCCACACGGGTGGGTTGAAATCGATGTCCTCCGTACCACCAATTACAGAGGAGCAAATCATTTCTTCTTCTAATATTGTGGCGCAAATGGGCTGCGAACCATTTACAAAGGCATTGGAGAAAGGCGCGCAGGTAATTGTGGCGGGCCGTGCTTACGACCCTACGGTTTTCGCGTGCCTAGCCATAAAAAACGGCTTTGATGAAGGGCTTGCCCTGCACATGGGCAAAATTTTAGAGTGTGCCACAATTGCCTGTGTGCCCGGCAGCGGTTCCGACTGTATGTTTGGCACATTGTACGACGATTATTTTGTGCTGGAACCCCTTTCCGATGTCCGCAAGTGTACAACTCTGTCTGTGGCGGCCCATACTTTGTACGAAAAAAGCGACCCCACAAAGCTGCCCGGCCCCGGCGGCGTGTTAGATTTGACAGATTGCGTGTTCGAGCAGCTAACCGACAACAGCGTGAAGGTAAGCGGGACAAAATTTATCCCGGATAAGGAATATTACGTAAAACTGGAAGGTGCGGCCTTAAAAGGCTACAGAACCGTTAGCATAGCCGCTGCAAGCGACCCAATTTTTATAGAAAAAATTAACAGCATTGTTTCGGCGGTAAAGGACAGGGTTGAGTCCAATTTCGCAAATTTTGGCACAGACGAATATTTTCTGGACTTTAAAGTGTTTGGCAAAAACGGCGTAATGCTAATGGGCGGTAACCCGGATACAGCCCAACCTGCGGAAATATGCATCGTAATTGAATCAGTGGCCAAAACGCCGGAAATGGCCAACACAATATGCTCTTTCGCCCGCTCCAGCCTATTGCATTTTGGCTACGAAGGACGTAAATCTACCGCCGGTAACTTGGCGTTTCCATTTTCGCCGTCAGACTTTGAAGCAGGGGAAGTTTTCAACTTTAGCGTGTACTGCCTAATGCGCGCCACAGACCCGTGCGAATATTTCCCGGTAAATGTTAGGCTTTGTGAAAGGGGAGAGTTGAAGTGATGTACAAATTATTCGACTGTGCAGATGTTATAAGAAGCAAAAATTCCGGCCCCTACGAACTTACATTTGACATTATTTTCAAAGAGCAAGAAATGTTCCAGCGTTTTAGGGACGCGAACATCATGACAAAAAAAGTTTTTGCCAAACTATACGGCATCAGCGAAGGGGACATTACAGGCATAATTGCCTTTGCCCCGGCCAAGGCAATAAAAATAACCATTGTACGCCCCCTTGCTTCCGGTGACTTGGGCGAAAGTGACGTATACGGTGCGCAGCAGCACGCCCCGCTGATGGGGTTTGCATTTGAGTTGTAGGAATAGGAGGAGAGTATCGTGCAGAATTTCGAAGAAATGAAAACCCGTTTACAGTTGGCCATCAAACAAGCCGACGTAGATTATTGCGAAGTACGATTTGAGGATACACGGGAATTGCTGATTCAGTTTCAGGGCAAGGCGTTGGACAACGTGCGTAACACCGGCATGTATGGTGGCAACGTGCGGGCTTTACACAAAGGCGGATGGGGTTTTGCCAGCTTCAACAGCTTAGACGACCTGGAATGCAACATTGCCCTGGCATGTGACCAGGCCAAAGCCGCCGGTGAAATTGTCAACGAAGACTTTAAATTGGCACCTGTTCCCGTAGTTGTCAAAGTTGTCTGTCCAAGTTGGACACTGCACCCGGAAGGGGTTTCTCTGAATGAAAAAATCCGTATTTTGGGGCATTATCACCGGCTTATGCTTTCTTATGACAATATTCCCGCAGCCACAATACAGTACCAAGAGCGGTGTATAACACAGTGGTTTGCCAACTCCGAAGGTACGTTTATCCGGCAAGAAAAGCTGGACCTTTCCGGCGGAATAACCGCCAATGGCCGCAAGGGTGATGTTTCTGTTTCTCAAACTGTGGGCTTTGGCTCTTCTATAGGGATAGACAAAATTTTGGGGCTGGACGCAAAAGTTGAAGAAATGTGTCGGCGGACTCAGAAACTTTTGAACGCGCCTTCTATTAAAGCCGGGGTTTACACGGTAATATGTGACCCGGCTCATACGGGCTTATTCGTACATGAAGCTTTTGGCCACTTAAGCGAAGCCGACGATTTGTACAAAGATAAAGGCTTCCTGAAAGCAATGACATTAGGACGTGAACTGGGCAGGCCAATATTAAACATATACGATTCCGGCGATGTAATGACAAGCCGCGGCGGCCTTATTTACGACGACGAAGGTGTGGAATGCCAACGGGCCGCCCTTGTAAAGGAAGGCAAGCTGGTTGGCCGCCTTCACAGCCGGTGGAGTGCCTCTAAACTTGCGGAGGAAGGTGCAGTGCCAACGGGCAATGCCCGCGCGCTTAACTATACTTTCCCCCCTATTGTCCGAATGCGCAGCACCAGCATTGCCCCAGGGGAAAGTACGTTTGAAGACATGATAAAGGACATCAAGCTTGGGGTTTATGCTGTTGGTTCCGGCGGGGGGCAGACAAACGGCGAAATGTTCAACTTTGGCGCAAGCTACGGCGTTATGATACGGGACGGTAAACTTGCGGAACTGGTTCGGGATGTCAAACTTATGGGCAACGTGTTTACCACATTGGAAAATATCGACATGATAGGCATCGAAAGAGACTCCAGAAACGGCCCCGGCGGCTGCGGCAAAGGTGCCCAGGCACCGCTGCCAACCAGTGGTGAGTGCCCACATATTCGTATCCAAAATGTAATAGTGGGAGGTGTAAAATAATGAGCGATTTTATGAAATATTTGCCCGCAGGTGCCGAATATGAAATGCGAACCGAGCGAACAAAAACCAACAGTGTCTCATTTGACGGCAATCAGCTGGAAAGCATTAACAGTGCCGATAGGATTTTGCAGACGGCACGGGTATTACACAATAGTAAACTAAGCGCTGCATCCGGCTCTAAGCCGGGCAACGAAGCGGAACTGATAAAACAAGCCGCAGAAACCGTTAAATTTGGCTCTGCCCATGACGTACCTTTTGTGGGCGCGGAAAATATCGCCCCAATGAACTTGGAATGCGCGGACACGTTAACATCCAAGGAAATGACAGATATTGCCGCGGGTTTGATGGCAGATATTCGCAGATTGGACAGCCACTTATCTGCCGGTGCCAGATTTACTTCTACATTAACCGAAATATCCATGAAAACAAGCAACGGCTTTAACAGCAGCTATCGCAAGTCCGTTTGGAGTTTGAGTGCGTTTTTAAGCCTGGCTCAAGGTGATGACAGCCTGGATATCTATGAATATAAAGTAAATATGGGGCCGAAATTCGATGTAAGCGAAATCACAAATGTCGTAGCACAGAAATTGGAATATGCGAAAAATACAGTGTCATTCAAGGCCGGGGCGTATCCCGTCATATTTACGCCGGAGCAGGTAGGGTTTGTGATAAACCCGGTACTTGCATCCCTTAACGGTATGGCCGTGTACCGTCAAATGTCACCATGGAGCAACAAGCTTGGAGAAGAGTTGCTGGATTCTCGTTTCACACTTATTGATGACGGTTCGTTGGACAACGAATGGACGTCGAGGCCATTTGATGTGGAAGGCACGTCATCACGCCGCAATGTTTTGGTACAAAACGGCCGCATACATGATCTTATTCTTGACCGCAAGGCAGCTCGCTTCCTTGGCAAAGAAAGCACCGGCAACGCGAGTACCTCAGGGCCTTCGCCAATTCACCTGCGCTTAGATGCCGGAGATAAACCATTGGAAGAACTCATCCGTTCTATCGATTATGGCTTGTTAATTGACGACACCATGGGCGCATGGTCGGGCAACCCGTACAGTGGCATTGTTACAGGTACTATTTCCATGGGTCTGCTAATTGAAAAAGGCAAAATTGCGGGCCGCGTTAAAGACTGCATGTTTACCGTAAACGCTTTCGAACATTTACAAAAGCATCTTGTAGATTGCTCTGCAGAGCGGGAGCAATGCGGCGTAAGAGGCGGTACCACCGCGTTATTCCCATATGTAATGCTGGACGAAGTTGTTATTTCTACAAAGCAGATTGACTGATTGCAGAAACGTACCCCCTGATATCATACACCAATGTGATATCAGGGGGTAAGGGAAGGCTAGCTGTTGAACCTATCTTTAAGCAAATCAAAGGCGTCAAAATTTGGGTTCAGTATTTTACGTCCTACACATTCGCCCCGTTTTTCATCTCGTTAATTTCACCCCATGTTGCGGCGCGGGCATCCATTACTTCATTATTCATCTTTACACCTCTTAAATTTTGTTGTTGGCAAGGTAAGTTTACAATGAAATTGCTAAATTTTGCAATATGTATAATTTTACCAGATAAATAAAAATCAAAATATCGAAAATATAATGCCGATAAGCCCAGGGTTTACAAGGAAATTACCGAAAATGGCCATGAAAAAATTTTTTGAAAAAAAGTGTTGACACGGTGATGTAAAATGACTATAATAGCCTTTGTCTCTCCTGCGCGGGAGTGTTTTGTTAAGTAGAAAAAGCCAGTTATAATCAGCG
>WQTQ01000172.1 GCA_009786175.1 Bacillota bacterium
AATTTGCCTTCACCATATTTTTTCAGCTTCTCATACTTCACTTAGTTCACCTCCACTAATTGGAAGTATACTATCTTTAGCTTAGTTATGCAAGAAGTCTAATGTATTCATTACGCCATCTCCTCAGATAATAGAATGCCCTGCCAACGATAGCGTAACATAACAATCACGAAAAGACAAGAAATTAAATATGAAATTATCACGAAAAGACATTGTTGAAAAACTTGATCGCGCACGAAAGAACGATATTTATGTATGTCAAGAAATCCGTGAGTCCGTGCCTCTGTGAGTAAAATTTTTCAGCATTTGTACACAACTTTGACACAAATATGTGGTAATATAGTGCCAAAGTGAGGAGATGTCAAAATGCTGAAAGTACTAATTGTAGAAGACGAACACGCAATCGCCAACTTAATATATGTAAATTTAACAAACGAGGGCTACAACTGCAAATGCGCCTATGACGGTAAAGCAGCCGCCGACCTTATCGAAAAAGAGCAGTACGACCTGGTACTGCTTGACATTATGCTGCCGGAAATTGACGGATACGAGCTGCTGGAGTACATAAAACCAGATGCTACACCTGTGATATTTATCACGGCCAAGGGCTCTGTAAACGACAGGATAAAGGGCCTTAAGCTTGGCGCGGACGACTACCTGGTAAAGCCGTTTCAAATTGGTGAACTGCTGGCCCGGGTGGAAGCTGTGATGCGGCGATACGGGAAGAGTGAAAAACAGCTTGTAATTGCAGATGTAACAATTGATACTAATTCCCGCATGGTAACAAAAAACGGCGTAAATATAGACCTGACCGTAAAGGAGTTTGACTTGCTGGTAGAACTTGTCCGTAACAAAAACGTGGCACTGTACCGCAGCAGGCTTTACGAAAAAGTTTGGAACGAGGACTTTTTTGGCGAAACCCGCACATTAGACTCACATATCCAGCGGCTGCGTAAGAAACTTGGCTGGGAAGAGCAGATAAAAACTGTATTCCGCATCGGATACCGGTTGGAGGGATAAAATGCGGCTGTTCGCAAAATTTTTCCTGTGTGCCACAACGGTTATAAGCATCGCGCTTTTAGTCTCCGGGTACTTGCTGATTACATTTTCTCACGAAAGCGCGGTTAAACGCGAATTAGAGCGGGCCGCAACCCAGTTTCAATTTGACAAGTTTGCTGTACAGGTCAGGCTGCTTTCCATTGCTGCGGATGGAGAAATACCCGGCGGGGTACTAAGCGCGTGGGCGTCGGATTTAAGCGGGTTTGCCGCTTTTTTTGCATATGACAGAACCCTTTTGTATTCAAATTTACCGGGAGAAACCGGCCTTGCGTTGTTGGAAAATGTATCGGACACCGCTCACGCTTACCGGTTTCAGACATTGGGCGAAGACAGCTACATCGTCCTTGCCGGAAGGCTTACACAAAACAACATAACCCTGTACCTGGTAGTTGCCACAGACATAACTGCCGTGGGCGCACTTCGCGAACAAATGACCCAAAGTTTTGTGCAGGTATATTTCATAACACTAATATCCGGCATGGTTGTAATTATGGTGCTGTCCGCATTTATTACCGGGCCCATAAAAAAAATGAGTAAGCTGGCGGCACAGATTGCCCGCGGCAATTATAACGAGCGGCTGCCTGTTGTCAGCCGTGACGAAATTGGCGCGTTATCCAACAGCTTTAACCTAATGGCAGATTCTATTGAAGGCAAAATTTACGAGTTGCTGGAAAACGCCCGCCAAAAAGAAGACTTTGTAGCCAATTTTGCCCACGAACTAAAGACGCCCCTAACCTCCGTTATCGGCTATGCAGACATGCTGTACCAAAAAGACCTGACACCGGGACAAACAAAGGACGCCGCCTGGTACATTTTAAACGAAGGGCTGCGCCTGGAAGCGTTATCACTAAAACTTATGGATTTAATCGTGCTTAACAGGCAAGATTTTGTTTTGGAAAATATATCTACGGAAGAGTTGCTGACAGACCTTTCCGGCAGCCTTATGCCCGTGCTGGAGGAAAATAACATCACCCTCAAAATTAACGCCGCCCCGGAATATATTTTAGTGGAATACGATTTGTTCAAGACACTGATGCTTAATTTAATTGACAACGCCATTAAGGCCGGGTGCAGTACCGTGGAAATTACCGGCAAACAAGTTTCCGGCAGGTATGAAATAACAGTAATTGACAACGGCAGGGGTATGCCGGAAGCGGAACTTGCCCGCATAACCGAGGCTTTTTACGTTGTGGATAAATCCCGCTCTCGCAGGCAGCACGGCGCGGGTATCGGGCTGGCACTTGCGGCAAAAATAGCCGCTATTCACGGCAGCACATTACAATTTGACAGCATTAAAGGCAGCGGCACCATGGTAAAAACCAATCTGGCTATAAGTGCGTACACGGAGGACATATGAAAAAGCAAAATATTTTTACCGTCATTGGCATGGCTTTGTCTTTTGTTATCGCCATTGGCGGGTGGGCTTTAATAAGCCGGTTAATTGACATACGGTCTGACGCGCTGATGTCCGCGTCCGGGGTTTCCCCAATTGCAATGCCAATTGCTGTACCTGTGCCGCTGACGGAAGAAACCGGTAATGGGTTTGGCAATGGCTTTCGCCCATTGTTAACCGAGCAGGAAATTGTATCAATTTTACGTAACCGCGAAACTGTGGGACGGGCAATACCCCACGAGCCAACACCGGAGCAAATTGATATGGATCGGGCAGTCCGTACCGCAAGGGAATGGTTATCCTTCATCGGCGATTATCTTTATATTCACCATGGGCTGTTTACTTTCTACGATATAACCGCCGACCTTACCCAAAACCAGCAGCGGGGCAGTGACGGATTTCTGCCGCCACAGTACAGTTTTTGGACCGTAACGTTTTACGGCAGGCATGCAACCGCCATGTTTCTTATTAACGCGGTAGAAGGGCAGGTGTGGCAGACAGAAATATCCCTGACTAACATGAGGCCGATGCACCTAACCCGGGACAGGTATCATTACACGGTTGTAGTCCAGGGATGGGGACATGAGGAAACCGCTTTTTATTTCGAAACCACCCTTACCGGTGCCGGCAACATGCTGGATGAATTTATGTCTGTTATAGGCATAGACGCAGGTGAAAAGCAATATGACATATTCATACCCCGGCCCCCGCTTATTCGTGATTACTGGACTTGGCCCACAACAGGCGTACGAAAACTTTTCGCTAATGAAGAGGCTTATGCGGCAGTGCGCATATACGGCACTTCCATGGACGGGGAGAGATGGTACATTAATAGTTTTACCATGCGTCTTGGGGTAAACTAAATTTACAACTAATCCGCAACTGAGCCGCATCTGTAAAACATCTGTCGGCTATGATTATCTCAACCTATTTCAAGGAGAGATAAATCATGGTATACGAAAACCGGCAAAAAAAGGCATCGCGCGCACGAAAAGAACACAGAGCTTACATCACGTTTATAGTTTTGCTTTTTGCAATTCTTATATTTACCGCGCACTTCCTGCTTACTAACCTGGACGAAGCGCGGGCCAACGTAACAGACGCATTATTGCAGCTTCAATACGCCCGTTCGGCAGCAAAAGAGGCATTACCGCCTTTAATTGCACCGTCCTTAATTACGCCCCCTACTTACGAACTTGACGCACTCCTTATCCGCCACGGGGATTATTTATCGGTGTTTTTTCAAAACATAGAAACCGGATTCACCTACACGTACAATGCGGACCGGGTTTATTTTTCCGCAAGTGTGCCCAAAGCCGTTTACGCGCTGTATCTTTTCCAATTGGCGGAAAAGGGAATTATTTGCCTGGACAGCATACACACATTTACTTACGCAGATGCCAACTGGGGCTCCGGCATAATACAGCGGCGGTACAGTTTTAGCGCGACATTTACATTACGGGAACTGCTGCGGCTTAACATAAGCGAAAGTGACAATGTGGCAACCCTTATGCTAAGAAGAATCTACGGCCTGGACGGGTACAAAGAGTTTATCGCAAAGATGGGCGGCAACCCGGGCTTAGTAGGGTGCCGTGTCATGAACTCGAACCTAACCGCCAACGAAGCCGGACTTTTTGCCGGGGAAATTTTTGCATATATCGAATCCGGCGGCAAGTACAGCCAAGAGTTTAAAGAGCATTTGCTTAACAACCAATTCCCATTTATCGTGTCCTGCTACCCGGTGGCAAGCAAAACAGGCTGGACAAACCCAACCGCTTGGCATGACATGGCAATTGTGTACGCGCCTTCGCCTTATATTCTTGTGATTCTATCCGCAAGGGAAGGCTGGGCCGATGAAGATTATGCCGATTTTGCGGAAATTTCCATGGCGTTTCAGGAGTTTAACGATATGTGGTTTTAAACTACCACGCATCAAAGGCGTTTTCTATGTGGTTAATTTCCACCCGGCCGTCATACCCCAAAACCTCGATAACGTCAAACCTGAAATCCTGGTTATCCAAATCATTAACAGCTATGTAATGCATGGCTGTTTTTATTATCCGCCGCTGTTTCGCCTTGCCAACGGATTCACGCGGGTAGCCATAGCCTACCCCGCTCCGGTACTTTACCTCGATAAAAATAATATAATCCCCATCCCGGGCAATCAGGTCTACCTCACCCGTTTGTATGCGATAATTTCGTTTTAATATACGGTACCCCTTGGCCTGTAAAAATTTCTCTGCGTCTTGCTGGCCCTGCATACCAAATTCATATTTATTTATCATCGCTGTCCCCTATTCCACCAAAATTCTGACCCACTGCTGCATATTGCCGATAGTAACTTTACTGCTCTCACCGGCATATTCCCCATCTATGGTCCAGGGGACATCGTCTTCAAAGGTAAACTCTACACGACTTGCGGTAAAAAACAGTACGGAATCGTCTCTGTAGTCTTGGTTGACGAGGCCTTGAACAATGTAGTGTAAATCGAAAGGGTCTTTTGGGGTTTTTATCAGCATTACTTCAAACTTGCCATCATCAAGGCGAATACTTTCCTCGGGCAATTTTACAAGGCCGCCTATCACCGTAGTGTTTGACACGCTGCCGTATACAAAATCCCCGTCAATTTCCGTACCGTCGGCGGTAATCCGTACCCTGTGAGAACGGATTTTTCCCGTTTCCGAAATGCCGTAAAAAAAATACGAAGCACGCCCCAGGCGGTTTTTAAGCCACTGGGGAGTTTCGTACGCAACATTAGAAAACGCGCCAAATGACGCCACATATGAAAAATATTTATCACTGTTAAATGTGCCCAAATCCAGGTCCCGGGCATTGCCATGCAGGGCCAGGTGCATGGCCTTATCTACGTCATGTGCCAAACCCAGTGCATTGGCAAGGTCGTTGGTGGTACCTGTGGGAATATACCCCACAGGTATTTTTTTGTCCATTAAGGCCACGCCCGACAGTACTTCGTTTAAAGTACCGTCGCCGCCGCAGCAAATAATTCTGTCGTGATCTTCTGCATGAGTACATACAAGTTCTGTAGCATTACCACGGCCCGTTGTTGAAAAAATCGTGGTTTTACAACTGTTATGACTTAAAAAATTAACAATATTGTAAATCATTGTCCTGGCTCTTCTTCTGCCGGACACGGGGTTTACAATTAATAACACATTTGGGTTTGCCATAAAACACCTCCGCAATCTTACACGCCTTAAATGATAACAGTAAATACGCGGTTGGACAACTGCTTTTACACCACCCCCTGATATCAGGGGGTAATTTTGTCACAAAACATTGACAACCATAAGAAATTTTCGTAACATTGGAATACTGTTTTTTCTGCACATGTCAAACAAATGAAGGTGCTTAGGTTATGGATAAAGAAGATCGTAAAAATTTGGCAAAAGGCATGTCAACTGTCTCGCAACTGGGGCTTATTTCTTTAACCTGCGTGGGTATTGGGGTTCTTGCCGGTTACTGGCTGGACAGGTTAACCGGCCTGGCTCCGCTGTTTATCATTGTACTGTCGCTAATTGGTGTTGCTGCGGCCATAAAAGCAATGATGGATTTTGCAAAAAAGCTATAAATTTGGGGGAAACAGTATGGAGTTTACAATAGATGCGGTTGCAAACAAAATGATTTTGATAATTATCGGCCTTTCTGTACTTGTAATGGTGGGCGGGGTTATCTTTTTTCAGTTGCATCCGGCTTTTTATTTTAACGGGGCCTTTCCATTTGCCGTTGGTGCTGCCATGGCGATGGGGGTAAATATTGTCAAAGTAATTTGGCTTAAAAAAACCATAAACAAAACCGTAGACATTGATGCCCCACAGCACGCGAAACTTTTCTTTTCACTGCAATATTTTTTTCGGATTATATTTACCGGCGTGGTGCTTCTTATAGCGGCACTTGCCCCGGACAATATTGTTAATCTTTTGGGCGTTATCATTGGGATACTTACATTCCCTGTTGCTATGCGCCTGATGCAGTTTTTTATCCCTGCAGACACAGCAATTATCAGCAAAGTAGATGATGCAGACTCTACCGGAAAGGAAGACTAGCCATTTATGGATTTTTCGATAGGGGTTTACGGCGCGGTAAGGATTACAGACAATGTTACTATATACATTACCGAAACATTACTTGTAATGTGGCTAATTATGGCTTTATTTATCACTTTTGCCGTGGTAGTAAAAATAAGGTCAAAAAAATGGGACCCAATGGACAAGCCGTCCGGGCTGCAAAATTTTGTAGAATTTCTTGTATCTGCGTTCGAAGGGTTGTTTAAAAACAGTGCCGGGGAAAAAGTAATTTATCTGGCACCCTGGTTTTTTACACTGTTTTCATTTTTGATTGTGTCCAACACAATAGGCGTTACGGGTCTTAGACCCCCAACTGCCGACTGGTCTATGACCTTTCCGTTGGCACTCACGTCCTTGGTACTTATCCAGTATGCGGGGTTAAGGCACCGCCCTAAAAATTATCTAAAGGGCTTTCTACAGCCACACTGGGCCGTAGCGTTTTTATTCGTACCAATTAATTTAATGGGTGAACTTGCAAAACCCATCGCCTTAAGCTTTCGTCTTTTTGGTAATATTTTGGGCGGCATGATACTAATGTCCCTTCTGTACGGCCTGACACCGCTGGTGTTCCGTCTGGGCTTCCCGGCATTTTTACACGCCTATTTCGACATAGCCGTCGGTATTTTACAGGCGTTTATTTTCACCGTAATAAGTATTACTTTTGTTGGCCTGGCCGCAGAAGAAAAATAAAAACAATATTAGGAGGAAACACAATGCATGATCCCTTAGCGTTTATCTTAGCCGTAACGCAAATTGCAGTAGCTCTGTCTCTTTGGACAGGTATCCTAACAACACTTGGGCAGGGTAAAGTTGCCGCCGCCGCGTTAGAAAGTATTGCCCGCCAACCGGAAGCAAAAGGCGCGATTACAACCAACATGATAATCGGTTGCGGCTTTGCCGAAACAGGCGGTGTTTACGGTTTGCTGTTTGGCTTCTTGTTGCTATACGCTAACCCAATTGTAAACCAGGCAATCAGCATTTTTGCCGGTTAATAAAACGAGGGGATGATTCTCTTGAACCCTCTACGGTTTATTTTCCTTAGCAATACAGAAACAACTTCTCTTCCCATGTTCGACCTGGCTGCTCAAACATTTTATCAAATGGTTCCGTACCTTATCAGTTTTGGTGTCCTTGTTTTCTTTTTTGCCAAATTTTTATACAAGCCCGTAAAAGAAATTTTACAAAAACGGGCAGACACCATTGCTGCAAACATTAAAGAGGCCGCAGAAAGCAAAGCCACGGCGGAAGAGTTAAAGGCCCTGTACGACCAAAAGCTTAGGGACATTGAAGCTGAGCGAAACGCCATCCTGGACGAAGCCCGAAAGGAAGCTTCTGCCCGTGTCAGCCAAATTTTGGGCGAAGCCAAAATAGAAGCCCAAGAAGCAAAAGACCGGGCTAACCGGGACATTATCGCAGAGCAGGAACGTGTAAAAACACAAATCCAGCAAGCTATTATCGACATTTCTACAGATATGGCGTCTAAATTAATTTCTGTCACCATAGACCGGGCTGCTCAGGACAAATTGTTTGCGGAAGCCATGAACGAGTTAGAGGCCACGGCCTTCAAACCGTACTAAGGGGGCTGTAAAATGGCAGACCTTGGCGTACGCTATGCAACCGCGTTGTTTCAATTGGCCCGGGAAAGCGGGCAGCTTAACATGTTTATGGAACAGTCCCGGTTTTTATGCGGCACATTTGAAGGGGAAGACGGCGCGCTGCGTATTCTTACCCACCCGCTGATTACCGCAGAAGAAAAAAATACCTTTGTAGACAAGGTATACGGCACGGTTATTCACTCGGATTTACTTGGGTTCATGAAGCTGGCAATTGCCAAAAATCGTGAGGCCTTCCTTTTGTCTGCCCTTACGCAACTGGAAGAAATGATAAAACGCCACCAAAACTACACTTCCGCAAGGGTAGTTTCTGCCGTACCCTTAAGCGACAGGCAAAAGGCTCAAATTTCAAGTACACTGTCCACCAAACTTGGCAAAACCGTTGACCTTACCTTAATTGTTGACCCTATGCAAATTGGCGGTATTAGCATACATGTGGACGGGTACTTCCTGGACCGCACGGTAAAAACCATGTTGAAAAATATGAAAGAATCTTTTGAATTAATATGATGAAGGGGCTGGACTAATGATTTTACGGCCGGACGAAGTAAGCTCCATAATTAAGCAACAAATAAGGTCCTTCGCATCCAAAATGGATGTGGCGGAAGCAGGAAGCGTTATCCATGTGGGTGACGGTATTGCTCGTGTTTATGGGTTAAACAATGCCATGAGCGGCGAGCTTTTAGAGTTCCCCGGTAGTGTGTATGGCATAGCCCTTAACCTGGACGAAGACAGTATAGGCGCGGTACTTCTTGGGGCAGACAGCCACATTAGCGAAGGCGACCCTGTAAAACGCACGGGCCGCATTGCGGAAGTGCCCGTTGGCGACGCATTACTTGGCCGGGTTGTAGACCCAACAGGCAAGCCTATTGATAACAAGGGGCCTATCCTTACCCACAAAACCCGCGTGGTTGAACGCATTGCTCCCGGCGTTATCGAACGCTACGAGGTAAATGTACCGCTGCAGACGGGTATCAAGGCCATCGATTCTATGATTCCAATCGGACGGGGCCAGCGGGAGCTTATAATTGGCGACCGCCAAACCGGTAAAACCACCATTGCCCTTGACACAATCATCAACCAAGCATTAATAAATCATAAGCTTAGCGCGCCAAAACACGGCGAAAAAGACACCCGTGTATATTGCGTTTATGTTGCCATCGGGCAGAAAGCGTCAACTGTTGCCCGCGTGGCGCGTACCCTTGAAAAAGCGGGCGCGCTGGAGTATACATGTATTGTAGCGGCTTCTGCCAGTGACACGGCACCAATGCAGTACATTGCACCGTACGCGGGCTGTGCAATTGGTGAGGAATGGATGGAAGAAGGACGTGATGTACTTGTTGTCTACGACGACTTGTCTAAACACGCTGTTGCTTACCGTGCCCTAAGTTTGCTCCTTCGCCGCCCACCGGGGCGCGAAGCATACCCCGGCGACGTTTTCTACTTGCATTCCCGCTTATTGGAAAGGGCCGCATGCCTTACAAAAGAGCGCGGCGGCGGTACGCTTACAGCCCTGCCAATTATCGAAACCCAGGCCGGCGATATTTCTGCCTATATCCCAACCAACGTAATTTCTATCACAGACGGGCAAATTTTCCTGGAATCGGAATCCTTTAACAAGGGTATCCGCCCTGCCATAAACCCGGGGTTGTCCGTATCCCGTGTAGGCGGCGCGGCGCAAATTGCCGCCATGAAAAAGCTGGCAGGCCCCCTTCGCCTGGAACTTGCCCAGTTCCGCGAGTTGGAAGCCTTTGCCCAGTTTGGTTCCGACCTTACCAAGGACACGCTGGACCGTTTGAACCAGGGCCGCCGCATAGTAGAAACATTAAAGCAGCCGCAAAACGCTCCCCTTCCCGTAGAGCAGCAGGTATTGGTTTTCTTTGCAATAACCAGGAAGCTTTTCACTGACATTGCCGTAGAAAACATCCGGGAAACAGAGCGGGCATTATTAAAATATTTTATGGAACATCACTGGGGTATTTTAGAAAAAATCCGTACAGATAAGAAGATTGACGGGCTTGAATATGCGATTGAAGACGCAATAAAGGCTTTTAAAGCCACGCGAGAGGGTTAGTAATATGCCGTCAATGAAAGCAATCAAGCGTAGACGCTTGACCGTAAAAAATATTTCCCAAATAACCAAGGCCATGAACCTGGTTGCAACATCTAAGCTGCAACGGGCACGAAACGCCCTTGCTGCCGTTGCAGAGCCTGTTCGGGCCACATTTGACATTGTATACAACACGGTTAGCCATCCGGATGCCCTGGAACACCCGCTAATGCAAATGCGCGATCCCGTTAAAAATACCGCCTACGTAGTATTTTCTGCTAACCGCGGGTTGTGCGGCGGGTATAATTCCGGCGTGTGCAAAGAGTTGATACGCCACGCTAAGCAGCAAGACAGCAACCCGATAATTATCCCCGTAGGCACGAAAGGGCGGGATTACTTGCGCCGCCGCAACTACAATGTTATGGAGTTTTCACCTGCTTCCGACACCGCTTCTTACGAAGACGCCCACACCATTTCCGATTTATTAGTGGAAATGTACACAAAGGGCCAAGTGGACGAGGTGTACGTTGTGTACACAAAATTTGTTACAATCCTTAACCTGGAACCGATTGTGCGAAAAGTACTGCCTGTAGACCCCGCATATTTACGCCGTGTTGTGGCGGATAATTTACCCGAGGGCGAAACGTGGGAAGACCTTGGGTTTTTCCCAAAGCCCGTGTCTAAGCCCGCCACAAATAGCCAAATCGAGTTTGAGCCGGGGCTGGAAGAGGTTTTGGCAAACGTAGTCCCCTGGTACTTGAGCATGTTTATGTACGCAGCAATGACATCCGCAATTTTATGCGAACACGCCGCCCGTATGACCAGCATGGATTCCTCCACCAAAAACGCGACGGAAATTATAGATAAGCTGACACTGCAGTTTAACAGACAGCGGCAAAGCATTATTACACAGGAAATTACAGAAATTGTTAGTGGTGCAAACGCACTGCGGTAAATATAACGGTAAGATAGGAGAAGTTGCATGAACATAGGCAAAGTCCTTCAAATAACAGGAGCGGTACTGGATGTCCGCTTCGACAACGGGCTGCCCGCCCTGTACAACGCCATAGAAATTGAGCGTACCGACGGGCAGGATTCCGTTGTGCTTGAAGTAGCCCAGCACCTTGGCGACAACGTAGTGCGCTGCATATCCATGGGCTCTACAGACGGACTTGTGCGCGGTATGCCAGCCATTGACACAGGCGCGCCCATATCCGTGCCCGTTGGGCCGGAAACCCTTGGGCGCATGATGAACGTCCTTGGCCGCCCCATAGATAATGTTGGCCCGGTTCCCGCAAAAGATAACTGGTCTATTCACCGCAAGGCCCCGGGCTTCGCAGAACAAACCGCCACTACAGAAATATTGGAAACAGGCATTAAAGCCATTGACCTGCTTTGCCCCTACGCAAAAGGCGGTAAGATAGGGCTTTTTGGCGGTGCAGGCGTTGGTAAAACCGTTATAACAATGGAACTTATAAACAATATTGCCACCAACCATGACGGCCTATCAGTATTTACAGGCGTAGGGGAGCGTACCCGCGAAGGTATTGACATGTACACAGACATGATGAACTCTACCCTAAAAGACGGTTCTCCTGTTTTAAGCAAAACTGCCTTAGTGTTTGGCCAAATGAACGAACCCCCCGGTGCACGTATGCGCGTAGGCTTTACGGGGCTTACAATCGCGGAGTACTTCCGGGACATTTCCAACCAGGATGTTCTGCTGTTTATCGATAATATTTTCCGCTTTGTACAAGCAGGGTCAGAGGTTTCTGCCCTACTTGGCCGCGTACCTTCCGCCGTAGGTTACCAGCCTACCCTAGCAACAGAAGTTGGTGCGCTGCAAGAGCGTATAACCTCTACAAAGTCCGGTTCCATCACATCTATTCAGGCCATTTACGTACCTGCCGATGACTATACAGACCCTTCCGTTGCCACCCTCTTCGCCCACCTGGACGCCACAACAGAACTAAGCCGCGCCATTGTAGAGATGGGAATTTACCCCGCCATAGACCCGTTAACATCCACATCACGGATGCTTGAAAAAATCATTGTTGGCGAAGAACATTACGACGTTGCCCGGGAAGTTCAGCGCATCTTGCAACGCTACAAAGACCTGCAAGACATTATTGCCATCCTTGGCATGGACGAACTTAGCGACGAAGACCGCCTTACCGTAGAACGTGCCCGCCGCATACAACGCTTTCTTTCCCAGCCCTTTACCGTTGGGGAAAAATTTACAGGAATCCCCGGCAAATATGTAAAGCTAGCAGACACCATCGAAGGCTTTAAGCAAATTATTGACGGTAAACACGACGAAATACCGGAAGCAATGTTCCTGAACAAAGGCACCATAGAGGAAGTACGGGCAGAATACAGGGCCTCATTGGTGTAGGTGCGTTATGGCTGATAAAAAACTGGAACTGCGCATCATTGCCCCCGGCATGAACCTTGAAAAAAAGCCCCCCGCCTTTGCAGACATGGTAATTGTCCACTGCATAACCGGCGAACTTGGGATACTGCCCGGCAGAATGCCCTGCAGCATGGTGCTGGGCAAAGGTGCCCTGCGCATACATGACGGCGAAACCGAATACCGTATGAAAATTGACGGCGGCATAGCAAGCGTAAGTAATGACGTTGTAACTGTGCTGTCCAATTCCGTGGAATGGGAATAAAAGATACATCCGTCCTTCCTTACAATACCCTGCACTGCCCCCGCAAACGACACTCCCCCACAGCTCCGAATCGATGATAATCGCATTTCATGCGATTCTAATCGATAGTCGCTGCAGGGGAGTGTCGTTTTCTTAGTTAGCGCGAAAGTGTAGGATGTTCCTAATTACGAAAAATTTTCATGAGTATTTCATACGCGGTTGCTATTAACAATGAAGGAACAATCCAAAAGGTTGAGGTTAGCAGCAACACCTGTACGATCCATTCAACTCCTAAGTTAATCCATACACCATTATGACCAGAGCCAAATCTATCCGTAATTAAAAGAAGGGCACATACACCACCAACCATAACAATCTGACTCAATGGGAAATACCATATCCGTTGCTCGCCTTTTCTATACAGCACATAGGCTATGATTATTGAAGTGAGAAATGTAAAGGCAACGTAAGCAAACATATTGGGGAAATCCAATAATGCCACGAAGAAAAAAAGAATGAAATTTACGATAAAAAACGCGAGTAACTTAAACACAAACCTCAATGAATACCACCTCAATTTTCACAGTTAATTCCACATTATCAGGCTGCTATGCCCCTGTCAACAAAAAATCATTTTACGGTGTATTGTGAACAACACCAAAATAATGTACAATATTCACATCACATTTGACCCCGCACAGGAATGTTATATCAGGGGGTAAATTACAATGTCATTAAGTTAAGGAAGGTATCGATTTTTCACGTGCACAAGATAGTAAAATAGCGAGTAAAAACCTGCGAGCAAAAGATTTGTTCGCTGTTATAAC
>WQTQ01000173.1 GCA_009786175.1 Bacillota bacterium
ACTTTTTCGTATTCTTGCTCTATTGCTTCTTTTGTTAGCTCCATCTGTTATCACCGCGGACAGTTTAACTGGTTTCTTTCGACTTTACAACTGTAATATTATATGATGTATTCATCTGAATTTGCCCCTGTAATGCATAGCTGTTTTATGATATGCTCGCTATGTCAACCATTAGTTGACATTGTTGACTAAAGTCAACTATAACTCCCTTGCTGCAGGAGAGTATCTCATATAGAATTTTTATCGGAGGTCTTGAAATGAACGGGCTAAATATTGCGAACGTCATCACCAAAAAGCGACGCGACAAGGGCATCACCCAAGAGGGATTGGCGGAATACATGGGAGTATCGAAAGCCGCCGTATCCAAATGGGAAAAGGGGCAAAGCTATCCCGATATAACTTTGCTGCCGCGCTTGGCGGCATACTTCAACATAAGCGTTGACGAACTGCTCGGCTATTCTCCTGAGCTTACCCTTGATGAAATCCGAAAACTGTGCTGCAACCAATCAGCAGCGTTTACTAACAAGCCTTTTGATGAATCCATGTCAGAATTTAGAGAACTGATTAAGGACTATCGCTCTTGTTTTCCGCTTGTGTATCATATGTCGGTGTTGCTGATTAATCATTTTGGTACGCTTTCCAAAGAACCCCACTATGAGGCGATTAGGGAAGCCAAAGAGTTATTTGAGATGGTTGTTTCAGATTGCAAAGATGTGATGCTTGCCCGTGATGCGCTTAATATGCAGGCCATATGCTCGATTCTTCTAGAGCAGCCTGATGATGTGTTTTCGCTTTTGGGCGAATCAATAAGCACACAGTTGCTTAATGAGGGCAGTTTAATTGCCAAAGCGTTTTTGCTTACAGGAAACAAAGCTCAGGCGAAAGAAGTGTATCAATGCAACATACACAGGTTTTTATTGAATTTGAATGAATCGTTGGTGGACTATATTCAGTTGCTTGATGATAATTTCGATGCCGCCCAAACGGCTTTTAACAGGGTGATAGAGCTGATTCGGCTGTTTAATATCAGCAAATTAAACCCAGAAACTATGATAACAGCATACTTGCAAGGTGCGGATATGTATTGCAAGTACGGGGATTTTGATAAAGCTCTTGAACTGCTAGAAAAATATGTAGACTTTTGCACCAACGGGTTTTTCCCGCTTAGAGTTAGGGGTGATGATTTTTTTACCGATGTTGATGAATGGTTAAACCGTGATGAGTTCGATGTGTCAGTAATAAGCGAGCAGGCAGTAATGAACAGTATGCTCCATGATTTACATGATTTTTCTTCTTATGCAGAAATAAATGACAATCCTCGGTATAAGCGGATTGTGAAAATACTTAGCGAGTTTGTCGGAAACGAGTAATTATATTGCGGGGTGTTTATTATTAAGACTTTTTTTGTAACGTTAAGGAAAAACCGGATTCCGTACATAGGATTTGTTATTTTCTTTATAACAGCATCATTAATTGTATCTGCTAGCGTTGTAATAGGGCAAATATTCATAGGCGAAATGGGACAAGCTGCTTACCGGTTTGACACAAGAGCTATCGTAAACTTTTTACTGATATTTACTGCTGTAATGGGCGTGAGAGCTATTTTTTCGGCATTATCGGCACTCTTTTTACGCAGGTTTGAAGCCCGCGCAGATTACAGCTTTCGTGTAAATTTCGCCAAGTTCTTTTTACGCTTGCCATTTTCACGGCTAGAAAAAACCAATAGCGGTGAAAACCTATCCGTTTTCGTTAACGATTTGCCGCAGGCTGTTCAGTTTGTAAGTTCCGGCGTATTTAATTTGGCTGCCGATTTCACGCTGCTTCTTGTGGTGCTGGTATATATGTTTTATGTAAATTGGCTCTACACTCTTATTTTTTTGGCCGCCTTCCCTGTACTTACGGTGTTGCAGATTCTTATCTCAATACCTATCGAAAAAGCATCAGAAAAAGTACAGGAAACACAAGCCAAGTTTAATGCAGTGGTCAATGATTCCCTGCAAAACACCTCAACTGTTATAGCATACGCCCTTGAGGAAGAACTGGAAAGCCGTTATGTTCATGCTTACAAAAAATATTATACATCCTCAATGCGCCTGGCCCGTATGGAATCGATTTTGGTTGTTACCGGATTTGTGCTTTCTGGGCTTCCGCTTGTGGCTTTGTTTATCTCATCAGGGCTTGCCGTAGTGAATGAAGCCATGCTTATTTCGGAGTTTTTGGTTTACACGGGTATAGGCATGATGGCAACGGGCTGGCTTATGGAATTTGCAGAAACATTGGCTCAATTAGGGATTTGGATGGCAGGAGCCAAAAGGCTAAATGAGTTTACTACAGGTGATGAAGAAAAAATGGGCAGGTCGAAAATATCTCCGAAGGGAAATATTGCAGTTGCGTTTGAAAATGTCAATTTTGCCTATGCCGATGAAGCAGTTTTGCAAGCCGTATCTTTTGAAATACCGCAAGGTTCAAAGGTAGCTATTATGGGAAGTTCTGGTTCGGGAAAGTCAACGATAATAAAACTGTTGCTTGGGCTGTATAAACCAACAAGCGGCAAAATACAGGTTCTAGGAAACGACACGATAGCCGTAGGCAAATATGCACTCCGCAATTCTTTTGCGTATGTGCCGCAGGATTCATTCCTCTTCCCAGTGTCTATCGGCGAAAACATTATAGGCAAAAATACTGATGATATTTCACCGCAAGAGCAAGCCATGCTTGAAAAATCATGTTGCGATGCCGGTATTTTGGATTTTATCAACAGCTTGCCCGAAAATTTTAACAGTATACTATCAGAGTCTGCCGAAAACATATCGGGTGGGCAACGTCAGCGCATTGCAATGGCAAGGGCATTTTACAAAAATGCACCTATAGTCTTGTTTGACGAAGCAACTTCCGCCCTTGACCCTACAACCGAGGCAGAAATACTAAAAACTCTAGCAGATGCAACAAAGGACAAAACTGTAATAATGGTAGCACACCGTGCGGCGGCAAAGGCCTTTTGTGATACGGTAATAACAATGGAAGGGGGCAAAATCACATGACCAACTTCAAAAAGATGTTTTTATTTTTGCGCCCATATATGTTCTTGTACTGCATTGGTATGTTCCTGTACAATTTTCAGACTTTTGCATTTAGCATTGCAATAGGTTTGCTGGGCAGTAATGTTATGGCAGGTGTTATGGCAGGTGATACAGGCGAAATTATAAGGGGCACAATTATTGCAGTTTCTATCCTTGCTGTATTGTTCTCCCTAGTAGGGCTTGGCATGTATCTTGTCGGCATAGCTTTGCTAAAGGCAGAGTTGGACTTAAAGCAAAAGCTGTTCCGCCGCTTTATGCACAGCAGTTTAGAATCAAGCGGGCATAGCGGCGAGGGTATTGCTGCAATAAACACAGAAGCAAATACCGCAATGGGTGTATGGGAAAGTGCGCTTAGCGGATTGTTGCGCCCTGTACTCGGTATTAGCCTTTCCTTGGTTACGATATTTATTGTCGAATGGAGATTAGGATTTGCAGCAGTTATACTTGGACTCCTTGCATATATTATGCAAAGCCGCTTTGTCAAACCTTTGGCAGCAATCGGCAAAGAAAGGCTTAACGCCAATGCAGATGCCGTTAAAGCAGTAAGCGATATTTTTCAGGGGGCGCTGCCACTAAGGGCGTTAAATATGCAGGACAGGATATTGGAAAATGCAAGCAAAAACATAGTGCGGCTTAAATTATTAAATTTTCGTCAAGCATTTATGGCAATGTGGCAGAGACTGTTTACTACAGTACAGGGCTGGCTGGCCTTGGTAATTGTCTTTGGTTTTGGCGGTTGGCTTGTGGCAACACAGGGGCTTTACTTCCCTGTTTTGCTTCTTATTTTACCTCTTGTACAGAACATTTCTGAAGAGATGGGTAATGTAGGCCAAGCAATAGCAGGGCTTCAGCCACCTTTAGTGGCGGCAGAAAGGATTTTAGCAATTATTGATAATGTCCCTACTTCACAGAACAAGGGGATTATGGCATTTGACGGTTCAAGCCTAAAGACACAAGGGCTAAATTTCAAGTACCAAGATGTCGATCAAAATACGCTTCAAGACATTAATTTGGACATATCACCCTGTGAAATGGTGGCATTTGTCGGCCCTTCAGGTTCGGGGAAATCTACATTGTTACGAATAATGGCCGGCTTTTATGAGCGTGAGCAACTAGGATTATCACTAGGCGGTATTTCATTTGATGCTGTTAATATAGTCGAGTGGCGTAAACAATTCGCATATGTTGACCAAAGCTGTAAGTTGTTTGACATGACCGTAAAAGAAAACATAGCATTGGGGCGTAAGGATAATGTATCCGATACCGACATCATAGGCGCGGCAAAAAAGGCATTTGCACATGATTTTATCGAAGAGCTGGAGAATAAATACGATGCTCCCTGCGGTGAGTTAGGTTCGTCTTTATCTGGCGGTCAAAAACAACGCATAGCCATCGCCCGTGCCTTGATAAAAGGCTCCCCGATATTGGTCTTTGACGAAGCCACCTCAGCCCTTGATGTCGATAGCGAACGCTATGTTATGGACACAATAGAATCCCTGCGCCGTGACCATACTATCCTTATCACTACTCATAATTTAAACAACATCGCCACTGCCGACAAAATTGTTGTAATGGACGGCGGGCGGATAGCGGAAACTGGGAAACATGAAGAATTGATGGCAAACGGTGGCCTGTATAGTCGGCTGCTCGCCGCCGAATAATTTGGAATGATTGGCAAGCGCCCGCTACACTTCGCCACTATTTTTTTGTATGTTTGTTATATGCTTCTTTATGTAATCTAAACTAAGAGTCAGGGCATATCTCAACACGAATCATATGTCACCCCTCGCCATTTATATATTCTCTACCTGAATACAAAAACAAGGGGGTGATGCCATGACCAAGCTAAAAATCGTCGAGATTGTAGTCCTAGCAGCTACAGCCTTTTTGACGGCGATGAAGTCAATCCTCAAGTTCATCGACTACATCGGCAAGATTAGACCTAAAGCTGCCCCAAATGCAGCCTAACAACAGAACCGCAACCCGAGAGGACTTCCGTCATGGAGGTCCTTTCTTCATTTAAAGAAGGAGAGATAAACCATGCCGACAGATATTGAATCCATGTTTTATACCAGAGAAGCACCTTGGCATAACCTGGGTATCTGTGTTGAAACTGCGTTAACCTCCGGGGAAGCCCTTGAAAAATCTGGCCTCGACTGGACTGTAGCCCAGCGTCCAATCATGACCGATAACTATGATCCCATCCCAGGCTACAAAGCCAACATTCGGGATACGGATAATCGTGTTCTAGGCGTTGTCACCGATAGGTATAAGGTTGTCCAAAACCATGCCGCATTCGCATTCGTGGATAGCTTGCTGGGTGAGGGTGTCCGTTTTGAAACCGCCGGCAGCTTAAACGGCGGAAAGAAAGTTTGGATGCTCGCCAAGCTGCCAAACCAGTACACCATGCTGGACGAGCAAATCGAACCATACCTGGTGTTTTCCAACTCCCATGATGGCAGTAGCAGTATTCGCGTAGCCTGTACACCAATTCGTGTTGTATGCCAGAACACGCTAAACCTTGCGCTTAATACAGCCAAGCGAATCTGGTCAACCATCCACGTTGGCGACTTGGCCCACAAGATGGATGAGGCGCACAACACCCTGATGTTAGCCAGCCGCTACATGGATAATCTAAACGTGGAGTTCGGCAGGCTATCTCAAGCAAACCTGGCTGACACAAAGGTTATGGAGTATATTGAGTTGCTGCTGCCAATGGATGATGACCCCACAGAACTCCACAGGCGAAACGTAAAAACAATCCGCGAGGATTTAAAAATCCGCTACTTCGATGCCCCAGACCTACAGCATGTTGGCAAAAACGCATACCGCCTTATATGTGCCGTAAGCGATTTCGCCACGCACGCAAAGCCTCTGCGTGAAACTGCCAACTATCAAGAAAACATGTTTGCACGAACAATAAACGGCAACCCGCTAATAGACAAAGCCTATGAGCTTGTAAAGGCGGCATAGCAACAATATGGCGAGAGCATTTCTATGCTCCTCATATAAAAATACATTCCCAGGAGGAAAAGCTAATGGCAAAAGTAACAATCGCAGGCAACAGCTATGTTGTCACATCAGCAGTATCAATGGCGGACTTGGAAACCATCAAGAAGTACCGCCCATCGGCCTTGACAATCACAGACCCGGAAACAAAGGAAACTTTATTCCGGGTAGGCATCGGCGCCAATAGCATAAACGATTATGGTGTCAGCTTCGGTGGCGTAGAATTGCCTCGTGCTTGCCCTCTGTTTCAAAATATCGGCTTTTATCCAGTATTGAATATCTGACTTTGCCTATATAATTTGGGTTCGTTAAAAGATTTTTAATAGTAGTATTATTCCATGCTTTGCCTTGCTTGGTTTTAATGTTTCTGTTGTTTAAATTTTTAGCAATGACACTAAAATTTAAATTCCCATCAACATACATTGAGAATATCTCTCTAACGATTTCGGCCTCTTTGGGATTTATCTCTTGGATTTTATTGCCCTTATCACGGTCATAACCATATGAAGTAATACGCGAACTAGGGGAATACCCTTCTTTGGCCTTCTTTTCAAAAGCAAGGGTAAGCCTTTCTATAAGATTCTCACGCTCGAACTCGGCAAATATTCCAATGATTTTTAGGAACATTCTGCCTGATGCCGTCTGCGTGTCGATGCTTTCCATTAGTGAATTGAAAACGCAGTTGTTTTCCTTGAAAATTTCTGTAAGGTCGATTAAGTCACGCGTATTTCTTGTAAGCCTGTCTATTTTATAGACTAGCACATTATTAACCTTACCATCTTTTATATCTTGGATAAGTTCATTAACGGCAGGTCTATCAGATATATTTTTACCGCTTATTCCTTCGTCGGAATAGACTTTGTAAAAACTCCAATCTTTAATTCGGATATAACTTTTTAGCTTTTCAATTTGTGCCCTGATAGAATATCCTTCTTTGGCTTGTTCTTCGGTGCTAACTCGCACATAGATAGCAGTTACAAGTCCGTGATTTGCATCAGCTTCAATTGATGCATTTGTTAATTTGGTTTTTTTCATTTATTCTCTTGTCCTTCCTTTTCGGACAGAGATTTTTTATCTTTGTTTTGTCTTATTTTCCGTGGTATGGAAGTTTTCATAAAGAATTTCAGTATCTCTCGTTGTGTACTTTCTGGTAATACTATTTTTTCTTTGATTGCGTCTTTTTCCATTTTTATGCCCCTAGATAACATATGACTTGCAAGTAATATATGCTTGGGGCTTGTAACTATATTTCTGGAATATAAAACAGGACAATCCCTGTATTCATGGGAGTTTGTCCTGTATGGTTTTTTTATTTCTTATCTATAGCAGACTTTGTATATAGTTTTGTACTCTACCCCCTGATATCACACTGGCCAATGTGATATCAGGGGGTAAAAATTTCATACGATATTTTTCTCCATTATACACCAAAACCTCCCCAAGGTCTAATCCCCCACCCTCAAACATATAATAAAACACCAAAACCGCGGGAGGTTTGCCAATATGCCTGTACCAAACATCAAAGAAAAAATGGCAAATACCCTATCCCTACCAAAGGAAATAGCCTTGGATTTTCCCGTTATTACCGCCACAGGCCGGGGGGAAGTAACCGTAGAAAATTACAAAAGTCTTCTGGAATTTACAGACGTTAAAATACGCATACGCACCAAGGAAGGTACAATAACGGTTGAAGGCGAGCGGCTGGCACTAAAGCATGTAACTTCCGAAAACTTGCTGGTTGTGGGGCGGGTCGCAGGTATTTTGTTTGATTAGGGCGTGTTAATATGCTAAACACATTTCAGTACGCAAAAGGGTATGTAAGGATAAAAATTACCGGCTTTGGGCTGGAACGGTTTATGAATATGGCAGCGTTCCGCGGGGTTTACCTGTGGGATGTGCAGCGCACCCCCGACGGCGTAGAACTGAACGTAACAATAAAAGGCTTTGAGATGCTAAAGGGTTGCGCCCGTAAGACTATGTGCCGCACAAGAATAATACAAAAAAACGGGCTTCCATTTCTGTTGCACCGCTACCGCAAGCGAAAATTGCTTATGGGTGGTGTTGCTTTTTTTGTGCTGGGGCTTTTTTTTCTTTCATCCTTTGTATGGCGGATAGAAATAGAAGGCAACGAAACTTTAAGCCATAACACGGTAATGGTTTTTTTGGAAGAGCAAGGCCTTAGAGTAGGCGCACCCAAGTTTAGGTTAAGTGATAAAAGATTACAGCAGTCGCTGCTAACCAATTTTACGGAAATAAGCTGGGCGAATGTCCATACACGCGGCACACGCACGGTTGTACAGCTGGCCGAAGCATTGCCTCCCCAAGAAATAATTAACCGCCAAATACCCACCCATGTTGTTGCCGCTGCGGAAGGGCTGATTACCAATGTAATTACCTGGAGCGGCGCGCCAATAGTAAAGCAAGGGGATGTGGTACGTGAAGGCGAAATGCTGATTAGCGGCATTTTAGAGCTGGAACCGGATACCCCGGGTACACCCCTTGTGTATGTCCATGCCTACGCGGAAGTGTGGGCCCGCCGCTATTACCCAATAGAATTTACCGTACCATTTACATATTCAGAAAAATTTTTTACGGGCCAAACGGCCACAACCAGGTCTTTGCAGTTGCTTTTCCTTAAAAATAAGCGTATAACTTTACCAAGAGGTGGCAATACCTTCACATCTTATGATAAAATAACAACGCACCACCAACCAGGGGTATCCGGCAACTACCCCCTGCCTGTTGTTTTGGCCGTAACCCACTACCGGGAATTTGTTTGGATACCGCGTACGCGCACCGCCGAAGAGGCAAAAGCCCTGGCAGAAGCAATGATTACCGGTCGAATAATCCGCGAATTCGATTTCGCCACAGACATAGTTGACAGGCGGGTAGATTTTTACGAAACTACAGACGCTCTGCAAGTACGTGCGTTGATAACCACCCACCAGCGCATAGACAGGCAAATTGCAATAGGGGTGGACTAAAACAAAGCAGCTCCCGCTGCTTCCCGCAGGCGAAGCCGAGGAAGCGTAATGGGGATTCACTCCCCATGGAGCGGCGGGGTTTGGGGCAGAGCCCCATTAGAAAGGAAGTAGCAAATTTTGAACATTCCCAGCGAACTTATACACAACGTATTCGGAAAATTGGACGAGCATATCAGAAAAATCGAATACTCGTTTCAAGTAACCGTAGTAAACCGCGACGATGTGGTACAAATAATGCCCAACACACCGGATTCTAAGCCGGAGAAGGCGCAGGATGTATTGCGCCACTTAGTAACCCTGGCACAAAAGGGCGAAACGATAACGGAACAAAACGTAAACTACGCCATCGCTGCCCTAGAGGACGAGCCACTGGAAAAAGTAGAAAATTTAACCGGTGACACCGTATGTAACACCATAAACGGCCGCCCAATAAAACCCAAAACCGTAGGCCAAAAAAAATACATCGACCTAATCCGCAAGAATACTATTGTATTTTCTATCGGGCCCGCAGGTACAGGCAAGACCTATCTTGCAATGGCAATGGCGATAACGGCCTTCCGCATGGGGCAGGTAAACAAAATTATTTTAACGCGCCCGGCCATTGAAGCGGGGGAAAAGCTGGGCTTCCTGCCCGGTGACCTTCAGCAAAAGGTAGACCCGTACTTGCGCCCCCTTTACGACGCGTTAAATGATATAATGGGAACGGAAACGTTCCAGCGCAATTTCGAGCGTGGGCTTATTGAAGTCGCACCTCTTGCATATATGCGCGGCCGTACATTGGACAACTCATTTATCGTGCTGGACGAGGCGCAAAACACTACACCGGAGCAGATGAAAATGTTCCTTACCCGCCTTGGTAACAACTCTAAAGCCATAATTACAGGTGACATTACACAAATAGACCTGCCCGGCGGCCAAAGTTCCGGCCTTACAGACGCAATAAAAATACTGGACTCTATCCCGGATATTGGTATAAGCTACCTTACATCCAAGGACGTTGTACGGCACCCCCTTGTACAAAAAATAATTAACGCCTACGATAAGCAAGCAGCACGTACCGCATATAAAACCCAAAGAAAACTGAAATACACCGGGAAACGCAGGCCGCAATAGATTATTCCTACTTTTAAGGATGTGAGAACATGAAAAGCAGATGGCTTCATATTATACTTACAATTTTAGCCTTTGCAATGACAATTACAGCAATTGCAGGCGGGGCATATTTCCGTGCGGGGCTTGATGTAACAATAAGTATGCCTTCTGCAGAGCGGATTCGCGCACCTCATATAATGGAAAATACCCGGCAGACAGAAGCCAACCGCCAAGCCGCGTGGGAAGCTGCCGAAAGGCTTGAGCCCGTATACACAATAAACGAAGCCGAATGGCAGTTTGTAGACCTCAACCTGTCTGTTTTGCACAACGATGTTCTAGTAATCCGCGACGCGTACCGGCAGGAAGTTTTACATTTCCAGCAGGCCTTGGCAGAGTGGGAAGATGAACTTGCTGTGTTGGAAGCGGAATTTAACCGAATACACCGGGAATGGGAAATTGAACGGGATGCGGCAATTGAAGCTGAGTTAGACCCTCCTCCGGAACCCGGAAGGTCGTTACCGCCCAATTCACCGCAGTGGCTGGAAGAATACCTGGAGTTATTCCTAAGGCTGCACATGCTGTTTTCGGAAACAGAACAGCGTATACTTGCAACCATTGAAGACGAAGACTTTGAACTGCTGTGGGGAGCTGTTGTTACCGTAGCGGAAACAGTACAGCTAACTCAGCAAATAAATGTTATAGATGTAATAATAGAACGGGCTGTGCTGCGGACACTAACCGACCTGCTTGATGTAACCCTTAACAGGGCCGCAGAAGAGCTGGTGGTAAATATTGTGCTTCACCACCTTAGGCCCAATGTTATACCTGACGAAGAGCGCAACCTCCAGCGATTTGACGAGCATAGAAGAAATTACGTGGCGGCATGGATTCAGCCCCGTGACATAATTGTAGACGAAGGTGAAATAGTTACAGAGGATATTTATTTTATTCTGGAACAGTTTGGGCTGCTTCGTTCGGAATCTATACAGGAGAACTTTATACCGCTAATAGGCGTAGCCGCTTTGGTTATGGTACTGTTTTTAATTTGCATTATGTACCTGACCTTTTATTACCCGGCAATGGCAGGCAATAAAAAAGAAGCACTGCTGTTGTTTACAGTTTTTACGTTGTCCCTGACAATTACTTGGGTGCTGCGGGAGTTTAACCTTCCGGTTATCGCGCTGCTAATATTCCCTATGCTGGTTTCTCTGCTTATAGACCGGAAATGCGCCATGGTTCTGTCCTTTGCAATGGTACTAATCTGCTTTTTTGTAGTAGAAGGCTCTCTTGCATACCTGCTGTTTTACACTACCGCAGGGGCATTAATTTGCTTGCTGTCGCGTTTTGGTACAGAACGCAGTAAGGTTTTTCTTGTGGGCCTTTTGGTTACAGCCGGTCAATTCGCGCTGTCCATAGCCGTCGCGCTTATAATAGAAAGAGCCCACGCCCTAAGCGACATACAAGGGCTGTTGGTTACGGCAGCCTTTGCCGCTGCAAGCGGTATGTTTACGGTTATTGTGTGTACAGGAAGCTTACCATTTTGGGAAACGGTTTTTGGCGTTGTAACCCCTATAAAACTGCTGGATTTAACCAACCCCACAAACATACTGCTGCGGCGGCTGACAATTGAGGCCCCGGGTACGTACCACCATTCCCTAATTGTAGCCAACCTTGCAGAAACCGCGGCCTATGACATTGGCGCAAGTGCCCATACTGCACGGGTAGGCGGTTATTACCACGATATTGGTAAGTTAAAATCTCCGCATTATTTCGCAGAAAATTTAGATGGCGAAAACCCTCACGACCTGCTTGACCCCATAACCAGTGCCCAGCTGATAATCAGTCATGTTTCGCACGGGATGAGTTTGGCAACGGAACATAGGCTGCCGCAATTTGTCCGGGATATAATAAAAGAACACCACGGGACAACCTTGCTGCAATTTTTTTACACAAAAGCTATGGAGCTTAACCCCAACGTAGATCCAATGGAATACCGCTACCCATACGTAATACCGCAAACACGGGAATCTGCCTGTGTTATGCTTGCAGACTCTGTAGAAGCGGCGGTGCGCGCAACCATGCCAAAGTCAAATTCTTTGGACGACGTGGAGAAAACAATCCGGAAAGTAATACGTGATAAGCTAAACGACGGCCAGCTGGCCGACAGCCAGTTAAGTATTAAAGATGTAACCGTAATAGAACAGTCTTTTTTCCGCGTACTAAAGGGCATGTACCACGAGCGCATCGCGTACCCCAAAACCCCAAAACCTGCCTCCAAGGAGGATTTAATATGATACTTTCAACAGACGCAAACGCGGAGGTTTTCACATGACAGTTTACTGGGGTAAGCAAAATCTACTGCCCATGCCCACACAAACACTGCTTAAGCAAGTCATAAGCCGCGGCTTGCGCTTTCACCCAAACTATAAAAATGTAAGCTGCGAAATTAACATCAGCTTTGTAACCCCTACGGAAATGGCGGGCTTAAATAAACAATACCGGGGTAAAGACGCACCTACAGATGTACTCTCTTTTCCAAGTGCAGGCGCGATACCCATGCCGGTAAAAAGGCGGGGTAACCGCCGTAAGCCCGTGCTTAACCTGGGCGACATAGTAATTTGCCCCTATGTAGCAGAATGTCAGGCACTGGAATACGGCCATTCAACCGAAAGGGAACTGGCGTTTTTAACTGCTCACGGCCTTCTCCATTTGTTGGGGTACGACCATAACACCGCCCCGGAAGAAGAAGCCATGATAATGATGCAGAAAAAAATCCTTACCGGGGTGGGAATAGAAAGATGAAGAACCGAAGCTGGCCGGAGTCCTTTGGTAATGCCTTAAATGGCATACGAAAAACCGTTAGTAATGAAAGAAACTTTCGCATTCAATTAGTTTTTGGTATTATTGCCATAATAGGGTGCATCATATTTAGGGTAGAGGCTTGGCAATTTATGTTGGTGACATCTGCCATATTTTTTGTGCTTACTATGGAATTGGTTAACACCGCAATAGAAGCCTTGACAGACTTAAGCTGTAAGGGCAAAATTCACCCACTGGCCAAAACCGCCAAAGATGCAGCGGCCGGTGCCGTTCTGTTGGCATCCGGGTTTGCGGTAGTTGCAGGCATAGTGGTTGCAGTATCTGTAATAAGAAATTTATTGGCATAGACACAACACAACTCAGGAGGGTTTTAATGTTTTTAAGCAAATTTTGGCCAAACAAGCCATGGCTGCGCATATTAGTTATGGCATTGCCCATTGTCATTATTTTAACGGCCATTTCAACCGTTGTAATCTATAATTCCGGCGAAGGCGATGTGCCCTATACACCCGCATTTGTAGAGCATCCGCCAACAGAACCGGACCCTCCTACTGAACTGCCTGCGTTCCCTCCGCCGCCAATTATCGGCCCCTATCAAACCTTGCGATGGGATTTTTACTACGACGAACCGATAGACACCCGCCCCCGCAGTTTGCTTACGGGCCTTCCCATAGAAGAGGAATACCTGTACCGCCGTCCAATAGCGGTAGTAATAAACAACCTTCGCCCGGCCTGGCCCCAAAGCGGTATTGTTTCTGCCGATGTTATTTACGAAGTTTTGGCAGAAGGTGAAGTAACCCGCCTGGTTGGCATTTTTCAATC
>WQTQ01000174.1 GCA_009786175.1 Bacillota bacterium
GTTCTACTCTTTTATTTATTTTTTCCACAGCCACAAGCACGCATGGCTACTGCTCTCGTGGCTCTTTTTATTCCTTGCTTGCTGCTGAAGTCAAGATTATAAAGGAAAATGCAACAATTGGCAAATTTTTTACAAAACAAATCGTTTTACGTTTTATTCATAAAACCCCGGGGTAGAAAATGGGTCACTTCCGTATTGTGCGTACTCTTTCACAAATTGCGGAGACATTTCGTCTTCTTTTATCGCCTTAATGGCTGCTGCGATATTGTCAACTGCCATTTCAAAAATCATTTTGCCAAGTTCCGGGTTTGCGCCTGTAGGGTCACCGGCAAAGTGGGCGGGGAACTTTGCATACCAGTTAAAACCGGTAAACATTCCGTGGTTTTCGATGTTGTCCAACCTGCCAAGGGACGCGCCTTCTTTCGGGTCTTGAGTATCCATGTGTACAAGTTCCGGGCGAAGGTGCATTATCATGGATGTTTCGCCAATGCCAGCGTGTTGGCCCAGGTCGTTTGTTTTGGCGGCTTCCATTATTTGCTTGCGCTGTTCGTGGCTGTAATTGCCGATAAAGCTTGTGTAAACGCAGTAATCCCGGTTAAGCCGCGGGAATTCTTGGGCAAAGAACGGCAGGAAGGAATTGTTTCCGCCGTGGCCGCTCATGACTAAGATTTTTTTAAGCCCGTTTCTGGCAATTTCGTCGCACATTGTAAGCAAGTTGTCCATCATTTGTTGATGAGACACCGCGACTGTGCCGGGGAAATGCCTTGCCTCGGAAATTTGCCCCATGTAGTAGTAGGGGAATACTACCGCACTTTCTTTTTTGGCAGCGGCCTCGCACACTGCCCGTGACGAAATCATGTCTGTGCCAAGCGGCAGATGGTTGCCGTGCTTCTCCAGTACGCCAATTGGCAGAACGCAAACGCCGGTGTCTTTTACGGCTTGCGCAAACTGCTGTACCGTTAAATTTTCCCATAACATGCAAATCAACTCATTTCTATTTTTAATGGGGCTCTGCCCCAAACCCCGCCGTTACAGCAGGAATGAATCCCGCTTCCACTTCCTCGGCTTCGTCTTGCGGGAAGCGGCGCAGCCGCTTTTATGATCAACCTCTTTGAAGGGTTGGTTCCGGATGCCGTGCTACAAACTCTTCCAAGCTGAAAATGTTGTTTTCGTGCATGTACATAGAAATTTCTACTGTTACATATGTTATGTGCCACGGTTCGTAAATAAACCCGGTTATGTGTGTGGTGTCTGCCCTGTAGCGGATTATAAAGCCGTAATAATGAGCATTTTCTGCCACCCATCTACCGGTAGGTGACGGCCCACGGGCATCCAGCAGCCCGCCCGGGCCCCACAGGTCTATGGCCCGCCCTGTTTGATGTTCGCTGTGGTATGGCCGCGCCACCACGCCGTCTACATAATTTCTGGCAGAAAACAGCTCTGCCTGGCGTGTTGCCGTGCGGTACGCAGATGTTGCGGATAAGTCAAAGCCGTTTTCCCTTGCGGAAGTGCGAAGGGCATGAAAGGCCGCAACAGTTTCCGGTGTGGCACGCAAGTGGCAATCTGCATTGTTGACAGGGACAAGAGGGTACGGCACAAACCCCGGCGGCAGCCTGTAAAATGGGTTTACCAGCAGCGGATTTGGGTTATAGTTTACGTGAATAACATAATAAAATGGCAAATGCAAATGAGCGTTTACTTTCCACACAACCGTTTCTGCGGAAAGGTGCGGGTTATTACCCAGGAAATATTCGTACAAATGGGAGTTTTCCGGGATGTAAAACGAAAACGAGTTGAAAGGAGTATCCGGTAAAACAATTATTGGCGGCTGCGGCGGTTGAGGGGTTGATGTATCAATAATGGGTTCATATGGCAAATATTCAACCGTTGGTATATCTTCTGTTGTGCTTGCAGGCAATTCGCCTTGTGAATAATCAGTGTTTTCATAAGGGTCTTCGTCTTCCGGGTTTTCGGCACCCGGCTCTTCATATGTGTCACTTTCGTTTAGCAAATTTACATAGTCTGCTGGCTCGTAAGCAGGTGTTGTATTCGTCTCGGGCTGCTCTGTGTTATTTTGTTCTGCTGAAGGCAGAAACACATAGAAAACGCCGCCTTCTTTTGTAGATGAGTGGTCGAACACAAAAAGGGCCACAACAGAAATACACAAAATAGTTGCCAACAAAAAAACAGACGCAATTATACCCGGCAAAACTGCTTTGATTTTATGCTGCTTGCCTATGTAATTTTTCTTTTTTTTGTTATTTGCTCCCACGTCTGCCTCCGGCTCGTATAATCAATACCTATTTTACGTACACAGTATAGCATAACTGCTTAACAAAAGTACATCATTGCAAAATATTTCATGTGAAGCGTCAAAAACTACCTTTGGACTAACATAATTTTCAATATTATTATTTTTCGCTTGACGATTTGCCAATGATGGTTTAGTATAACGTAACTAACTGTTTGTTCCGGTTAAGAACGGCTCGTTTTTTACTAAGACAGAAGTCGGTTATAAAGCGGAACCATCATCAGCGCAGGTGCCGGAGGGAGGGAAGTCCAATGTCAACAGTAGTTATTAAAGATAATGAGACTCTGGATAGCGCGCTTCGGCGTTTTAAGCGCGATTGTGCAAAGGCGGGAATCATGGGTGAAATCCGTAAAAGAGAAGCTTATGATAAGCCCAGTGTCAAACGTAAAAAGAAATCTGAAGCCGCTCGTAAGCGTAAGTATTAGAAATGTTTTAGACCATGGGTTTTATGTCCGTGGTCTTTTTAGATATCAGGGGGTAAATTATGTCGGTAGTTTTGGTTACGGGGTCAAGTAAGGGAATAGGTTTTGGCATTGCTGCAGCCTTTGCGCGGCAAGGGCATACGGTTGTGCTAAACGGGCGCGAAGACACAGCCGGTCTTGATGCCGCCGTGAAAAAACTGCAAACCCGCTTTGTCGGCAATGTAATGGGGATTATCGCGGATTTATCCGATTATTCCGCCGCGCGGGATATGCTTGCGGAAATTGAAAGGACGTACGGGCCTGTAGAAGTTTTGGTCAACAACGCGGGTACGGCCCATTTTGGGTTGTTTGGCCATATGCCTCCGGCAGAAATTTCTAAAATACTGGCGGACAATTTACAAACAACGCTTAACGCGTCCCACTTGGCAATGCCCGGTATGGTGCGGGCAAAGACCGGGTGCATAATTAACATAACGTCTGTGTGGGGCGTAACGGGGGCTTCCTGCGAGGTGGTTTATTCCGCCGCAAAAGCCGGGGTTATCGGCTTTACAAAAGCCCTGGCAAAGGAACTTGGGCCCAGCGGGGTTAGGGTTAACGCAATCGCCTGCGGGGCCTTTGAAACCCGTATGAATGACAGGCTTTCTGCGGAAGACAAGGCAGGTTTTATCGACGGCATACCCCTTGGGCGTTTCGGCAGGCCGGAAGAAGTGGGGGATTTGGCGGTGTTTTTGGCTTCCGAAAAAGCCGGATACTTAACAGGGCAGGTAGTTAATCTTGACGGAGGAATGGTATAAATGGCAGAAAAACTTGTTTACAAAGGCAAAACCAAGGACGTATACGATTTGGGCAACGGCTTGTACAAATTATTTTTTAAAGACGATATGACAGGCGTAGACGGGGTTTTTGACCCGGGTGCCAACGAAGTAGGTTTAACTGTGGAGGGCGTGGGCGCGGCAGGGCTTGGGCTGTCTGTTTATTATTTCGAATTACTTAACAACGCCGGGTTTAACACCCATTTTGTAAGCGCGGATATCCCCGCCCGTACAATGGTGGTAAAAGCCAGCAAAATGTTTGGCAAAGGCTGCCTGGAGGTTATTTGCAGGTACAGGGCACTTGGCAGCTTTTTACGCCGTTATGGTTCCTTGGTGGAAGAAAATGCTCCTTTACCTGCTGTGATTGAAATGTCCATAAAAGACGATGCCGCCGGCGACCCAATGATTAACCAAGAAAGCCTGGAAGCCTTGGGCGTGTTACGGCCCGGCGAATATGTACAATTGTCGGATATGACAAAAAATATCTGCGAAATAATTAAAGATGATTTGGCTAAAATAGGCTTGGAGCTGTGCGACATTAAACTGGAATTTGGCCGGGACTCCGATGGCAACATAATGGTGATTGACGAGTTTTCTGCGGGGGTTATGCGCGTGTGGGAAATGGAAAACGGAAATTTTGTTCCGCCGTTAGAGCTTGCGAAAAAAGTACTTGGGTAGGGGTAAGCCGGTTTTGCGAGGAACCGTAGGTGACGAAGCAATCCAGCGACTTTGAATTTGTAAAAAGTCACCGGATTGCTTCGCCGTTTCGCGCTGTGCGCGAAAAAGCTCGCAAGACGTTTGCCTAAATTTTTTGCATTGCATCTTTCACATACTTCTGCGCATTTGCATTCTCTAACCCAATTTTACATATTGATTTTTCATAAGCATCTGAAAACATCACGTTTTCTTCAAGCACCACACGTCCAACCGCGGCCTGTAAAACCCTCTCGAATACATTAAACAAGATGTCATTATAATCCCAGTGAAAGTCATGTAAAACACGATAAATCACATCGTCCGTAAAGCATTTACAAAAAACATTTTCATAGTAAAGTGCTTCCAGGTATTTTTGTACATACTCAATTCCCAAATAATCATTAGTCAAATCCCCTTGGCAGGCTACGGGGTACGAAAATGTAACATTCCCGGGCAATTCGTGGGCTTTATACCAGATGTGATAATCTGTATAAAGCGCGAGAAATTGCGGGATTTCTTTGGTTAGCGTCAATTTATAATAGGCGTAATCTATGCCCATCATATTTTTTACAACATTGCGGTATAAATGCTTACACAGCGCGAGTTTTGTTTTTATTTTCCGTTGACCAAGTTCATACAATTGAGAAACCGGTGTAGACTTTACAACGTCAACTGCATCAGCCGGTGTCGCCAGTGATTTTAAATACAGGCCGACGGTGTACAAGTTGGATTTCATTATGGTTTCCGCATCTTCGATAAGGACAGAAGCGGAACCGCCGGTGTATTTATTCGTTTTTTCTGCCAACAGGTGCAGGCAATCCATTTGAATACGCTTTATGTTATCGTCGTTTATGGCACCTGTTTCGTATGCGGCTCGCAGCAGCGACTCAAAGTAAGCATTTTGCTGCAAAAGTACCGGGTTAATGGTGTTGGCCCGCAGTAAATTATGTTTCCCATTCGTCTGCCCAGTCATCCAAGTAGCCTCCTTCGTGGTTGTGATCTTGCTCAAAATCCGGTTCGTAATCATAAATAAAAGACCGGGCAATTTTTATGCCCTCCCTGTCGGCCAGTAATTCTAAGGAACCTTGACAGATGGTTTCAAAGGCTTTTTTCATTCCGGCGATAATACTGTCGTCGCTAATTACTCCGTCCTGTATGTGAGCTTCACGGGATTCTGCCTTTAAGTAGTAAAATATCTCCAACAGCCGGTTTAATGAATCCGCATATGTTAATTATTAGGATTCGTTAATTAAGGCACATTAAATCTTAGGGAGTATTCTGCCTTTGTTTTTTTTGTGCCTTTTTTTCGTTCCAATAATTTAAAAGAGGTGCATTTTTTATGCCAAAAAATATAATCAATAGGCAACATCCGCCGGTCTGGGTATCTCAAAATTTTTTAACCTGCAAAAAAATAATCAATAGGTTGATTAAACTTGCCGCTATTACCAAAAATGATTATGTAATTGAAATTGGCCCTGGTAAAGGGCATATTACCGATATGTTATATAAAAAATGTCGCAAATTGTCTGCTATTGAAATTGACGAAAAATTATACAGCAGACTGCTTACAAAATATTGCGCTGTCACAAACATAAAACTCTATAATCAAGATTTTCTGAAATGGGGGCTGCCCACTTCAGAAGAGTATAAAATCTTTGCAAATATTCCGTTTTCAATTACAACTGAAATTGTAAAAAAGCTTACCCAATGTGAAAATTCGCCGCAGGATGCATGGCTTATAATGGAAAAAGGCGCGGCAAAGCGATTTTGTGGGAAACCCACCGAAAACCTCCAATCCCTCTTACTAAAGCCATTTTATGACCTGAGTATAATTTATTATTTTAGCAAAGATGACTTTCATCCGTCACCCGCTGTTGATGTTGTTTTGTTGCATATGTCGCGCAAAAAAGAGCCCGATGTTATAAATCGAAACGCATATTACCATTTTATTTCCTATGGGATTAAATTTGGACTGTTCGGAAAACAAGCCCTGCTTACAAAACGTCAAATATCAACTGCGCTGCACCATGCGAAATTAAACCCAATTGGGGCAAGCGGAGAAATTTTGTACATTCAATGGCTATGCCTTTTTCGATGCTGGTTAAAGTATGATTCTTGATAATTGTCGTTAAAACCGGGCTGCCTCCTCAGAAGTTTTTCAATGTGAAATTTCTGAGAAGACAGCCCTTTTATCTTACCGCTCGCAGGAGAACAAACTCAGCCACGCTTTATCCGCGCCCTTTGGCTGTGAAAGAAGGCCGTTTTTCTCTGCTTCGTAAATAGAGCATGTAATAAACGCGTTTAAATTATTGGATAGAAAATTCCCCATTTGCCAGTGTAGGTGCTTTGGTACACTGTGTTTATACGCCGCAATTATTTTTTTCCACCCTCTGTAAAAATGTTTTTCAGCAGTGCCGTAAAAATCTTTTGCCAGTTCATGTAACTCGCAAAAATCTTGCTGCGTTGCAAAGTAGTAGTTTAATTTGCACAGGTCGCCGTCTTTTACATACAGGCCCTTTTCAATTGCAACGCTAAACAGGTATTTTTGCCCTTCATCCAGCTCTTCCACCGGCTTGCCTTTAGCAATTTCATTACATAAGGCAAAAATGCCATCCGGCAGGTTGAATAATACGGAACTGTTAAGGCCGCTGTAATAGTGGAAAAACCCTTGAGCAAACTCCCCGTTTACCTTGTGGACAGGGCCATCCCACGGCATGTATGGAAGAAACTCTGCTTGGTCGGTGGGGAAGCCGCCCTCAAACCCCAGTGCAATCCATTTGCCGCCTTTTGGGCGGTCCGGTATGTCCCAGTATTTTACAGCGTTGCAAACATCATATTTGAACTTCTCCAGTAGGTGGTTGGTAAAATAGTGCAAGTACACCCAAAGCAGCCTGTCCCAGGTAAACCCGGCTTTGTTAAACTGCTCCGTTGTCAGCAAATCTTTATGCTTTTCCAAGAACGCCATTAAATCGTTAAGATATCCGGGGAAGCAGTTTTTGTAAATTTCTGTTGCCGTTGATACGTTTTGCCCGGGCAATATTACAAAATCCGTCTGATACTTACCGGAAATTTCTTTCATTAGCTGGTTTTCTACCAGATATTTTATCTCGTCTTCTACATAAGGCGCGAATATTCCAAGTTCCGCAGCTTACGGGTTCGTTGTCTGCCCCAAGGCTGCCCGTACAGGAAATTTTTAGTGTTCCCGGGTTAATGCTTTTAATTCCGTATTCTCGCATGGTGTTCATCCCTTCCATTATATGTTTTCGCGCATCGTGAAGCCACCATTTTACGGTACCGGAACTTTTCCCTTGTATTTTTGCAATTTCTTCGCAGGTCTTGCCTTCGAAATAATGAAGGATGACGGCTTCTCTGTATTTCTTAGATAGGAAAGAAATTTCCCGCAACAGTAGACGGCGTTCTTCGGATTTTAGCAGCGCGTCATCTACCAGCTCGCCACTGTCCATGGGGTGCAGCAAATAAGCTGTCTCCCTTTTGTTACGAAGCCGCTTATAAAATGTACGGTTTGACACAGTCCAAATAAAGGCATTCCAGTTGTCAATGTACTTGCCCGCACTAATTGCCGCCAAAATTTGTAGCACAATATCCTGCGCCAAATCTTCCGCATCTTCTTTGCAGTTCATTTTCATGTAGGCAAAGCCAAGGATTTTGGCAGATATTCCTGCTCCAGAATGGTTAAGGGGTTTGTCATGGTGGTGTCACTTTCTGTTTGGTTTATGGCGCGTCATTATATATTAAGTACCGCGAAAATGTACATGGTTGGGTTTTTATTAAAAAAAAGACTGTCTCGTCAAGTAAGAAAACGATAATTACCTATAGCGACTATCGATTAGTGCCGAAGGCAATCATCGATTCGGAGCAATAGGTAATTATCGTTTTCGAGCTAACGAAACAGCCTTTTTTTATAGTCAAGCTTACTCTTATTCTGTCAACTTTGCTGCATTAACTTTAACGCCGGGGCCCATTGTGCTTGCAAGGGTTACGCTTCTTAGATACGTACCTTTGGCGGCGGCGGGTTTTGCTTTAATTACCGCTGTCATTAGGGTTTGGAAGTTGTCCTGCAATTTTTCCGTACCAAAGGAAACTTTACCGATTGGTACGTGAATAATGTTTTGTCTGTCCAAACGGTATTCGATTTTACCGGCTTTAATGTCTTCGATTGCCTTTGTTACATCTTGGGTAACTGTACCGGCTTTGGGGTTTGGCATAAGGCCTTTGGGGCCCAGTACACGGCCAATGCGGCCTACAACAGCCATCATGTCCGGTGTGGCAACGATAACGTCAAAATCGAACCAGTTTTCGTTTTGGATTTTGGCTACCAACTCTTCTGCGCCAACAAAGTCTGCACCGGCGGCTTCAGCTTCAATTGCTTTTTCGCCTTTGGCGAATACTAAAACGCGCACTGTACGGCCTGTACCGTGAGGAAGAACAACCGCACCGCGAACTTGCTGGTCTGCGTGGCGGGAGTCTACACCAAGACGAATATGAGCTTCCACGGTTTCGTCAAATTTAGCTACGCTGGTTTTTTGCACCAAGTCAATTGCATCTGTTGTATCGTACAACATTGTTTTATCAATAAGTTTTGCTTTTTCTGTATATTTTTTACCGCGTTTCATATGTCAAACCTCCCTTAATCTACTACGACAATGCCCATGCTGCGGGCGGTGCCGGAAACCATGCTAATTGCTGCATCAATGCTGGCTGCGTTAAGGTCGGCCATTTTTGTCTCTGCTATTTTTTGAACCTCTGCTCTTGTAATGGTTGCAACTTTTGTGTTGGGGCCCGGTGTAGCCGCTGCCGCGTCCAGTCCGCAGGCTTTTTTCAAAAGGTTTGCAGCCGGTGGTGTTTTGGTGATAAAAGAGAAGCTCTTGTCTTGATAAACAGTTACAACTACAGGAATGATCATGCCTGCATCGTTTTTGGTGCGCTCGTTAAAGTCTTTACAGAAGCCCATCATGTTTAGACCGTGTTGACCAAGAGCAGGGCCAACAGGTGGGGCGGGGGTGGCTTTTCCTGCTTCAATTTGCAGTTTTACATAAGCCGTAATCTTTTTTGCCATTTAATTTTCCTCCTAGTGGTGTTAACAGGCAGCTTTTAGCTGCTCCTCCCACATAATTACATACGCTGTAGTATGTGATAATCAAGTTCTACTTGTGTTTCCCGTCCAAATACACTTAATGTAATGGATACGGTTTTCTTTTGATGGTTAACGTCTGTTACTGTACCAACAGAGCCTTCAAATGGGCCTGTAATAATACGGACAAGCTCGTCAACTTCCAAGTTAAGTTCAAAATCAGGCATGTCAATGCCCATTGCGATAATTTCCTCGTCTGTAAGGGGTATCGGCTTAGATGCCGGGCCTACAAAGCTGGTTACACCGCGGGTATTTCTTACAATAAACCAAGTTTCGTCGGTTAAAACCATTTTTAAAAGAACATAGCCCGGGTAAATTTTACGCTGGACAGCTTTCTTTTTCCCGTTTTTAACTTCTACTACGTCTTGAACGGGAACAACAACTTGGTCGAAAAGATCGTACATGTTGCGGTTTTCGATGATTTTTTCTATGGAAGATTTTACTTTATTCTCGTAACCGGAATAGGTATGAACAACATACCATTTAGCGTCTTCTGCCATAAATCCTCCTAGGCGATAAACGGTGCGACCAGTTGAACAAACCGACTAAACACAGCACCGAAAATACCGTCTGTTAGTGCGATGTACGCGCCAAAAATTAGCGAAACAATAATTACTGTTACTGTGTGCTTTATTAGTGTCTCGCGGGAAGGCCATACAATTTTTCTGAACTCTGCTTTATAAGTTCTGTAAACGCTTTGAACAGCGTTAGGGCCTTCGTATTTTTCATGTTTTTTGCTTTCTTCGCTCATGAGCTACTCCTTACCGCGCTTTTCGGAAGCGACTATCTTGTTTCGCGATGCGCTGTGTGTTTGTTACAAAAACGGCAATACTTTTTAACCTCCATGCGATCCGGATGGTTCTTTTTTTCCTTGGTAGTATTGTAATTACGTTGTTTGCAGTCTACACAAGCCAAGGTTATTTTTGTACGCATTAGTACTCCTCCTTCTAGATTTTAGCATTGAAAAAAACACCATTTTTTGGTGCAAGGGGAATATAACACAAATCTTAGGATTATGTCAAATAAATTTGACAATTAGCTTACAAATTCTTTAATATGTAGCATGGACATACAGTTGAATTGTCCATCGCATTGCCGGAGAGGTGAGGATTTGAGTATTCCCCAGTTGTTTTTGCTTGCGTTGGCACTTGCAATGGACGCTTTTGCGGTTGCCATTTGTATTGGGCTTACAGCACCAAAATTTCGGATCAGAAACGCAGTAATTGTTGGGCTGTATTTTGGTGTGTTTCAGGCCATTATGCCACTAATCGGCTATTGGGCCGGTGGTGTGTTTGCGGAACGGATTACGGCATTAGACCATTGGATTGCATTTGCCATACTGGCATTCTTGGGCGTAAAAATGATTGTGGGCAGCTTTAAAAATGACGACGAACCGGGTAAAGAAGTATGCCTGGGGGTTGCTGCAATGTTCCCACTGGCCATAGCAACAAGCATTGATGCACTTGCCGCCGGTGTTACTTTTGCTTTTGCCCGGGTAAGCATTGTACCGGCAATTGTTTTAATTGGGGTTATTGCTTTTATAATGTCTGCACTGGGTGTAAAACTTGGTGAGTTTGTTGGATTAAAATTCAAATCCAAAGCGGAACTGCTTGGGGGAATAATTTTAGTTGCCCTGGCCGTACGTGTTTTGGTTGAAAGAATATAGGAGGAATAGAAATGAACGAGAACGCATTAGTTACGGAAAATTTAACCGAACAAGAAGCCGTTAGGCTGGAGAAAATGAAGAACTTGCAGGAAATGGGTGTTGACCCTTTTGGCAGCGATAAGTTTACGCCAGCCCATCATTCTGCATCCATAAAAAACGGAGTATCCGGCTGCACAAGGGATGAACTGGCGGAAAAGAAAATGTCCGTTGCCGTTGCCGGAAGAATAATGACAAAAAGAGTTAAGGGAAAAGCAGGCTTTGCCCACATTCAGGATGTGGAAGGCCAAATTCAAATATATGTAAGAAAAGACGCGGTGTCCGAACTGGAATTCGAAATATTCAATAAGGCGGACATCGGTGACATAATTGGCGTGGAAGGCGAAGTGTTTGCAACGGAAGCCGGGGAAATTAGCGTACGGGCACATAAGCTTAGTCACATTACAAAGGCTTTAAAGCCCCTGCCGGAAAAATTCCACGGCATTACAGACGACGATTTGCGCCTGCGCCGCAGATACCTGGACATAATCATGAACAGTGAAGTAAGGGAGCGGTTTATTAAAAAGCAGCTGTTTTGGAGCGCGATTAGAAATTACTTGCTGGAGCGCGGCTTTTTAGAAGTAGAAACCCCAATTTTGGAAGTTACCGCCGGGGGCGCAGCGGCTACACCGTTTGCGACCCATCACAACGCGTTGGACATTGACGTGTTTTTGCGCATATCCATGGGTGAGTTGTGGCAGAAAAAATTACTTGTTGCCGGGTACGAAAAAACCTTTGAAATTGGGCGGCAGTTCCGTAACGAAGGCATGAGCCCCGAGCATTTGCAGGATTACACCCAAATGGAATTTTACTGGGCATATGCAGATTGCAGAGACGGTATGGAAATGGTTAAGGACATGTACAGGGTGGTGACTAAGGTCGTAATGGGCGGCCCGAAATTCACTTCCCGGGGTTTTGAAATTGACATGGATGATGAATGGCAAATTTATGATTTTGAAACAGTAATAAAAGAAAATACAGGCATTGACATTTATGACACCACCGTGGAAAAAATTAAGGCAAAATTGGATTCCTTAAACGTTTCCTACGACCCGGGGCTTGGTTTCTGGCGGCTTGTGGACGTTTTGTGGAAGCTGGTACGCAAAGATTTATCCGGGCCGGGTTTTCTAACGGGGCAGCCTGTTCAGCTTAACCCGCTGCCAAAACGGTTAAAACACGACCCGCGTAAAGTTGACCAGATGCAGGTGATTTTGGCCGGGTCCGAAATGGGTAACGGTTATACAGAGTTAAATGACCCGCTGGATTTAGAGCTGCGTTTTAAAGAGCAGCGGGAAATGAGCGAAGCGGGGGACGAGGAAGCCCATAACGACGATAAAGATTTTATTGAAGCGTTAAAATATGGTATGCCGCCGGCCTTTGGTTTTGGTGTTTCCGAAAGGCTGTTTTCCGTAATGATAGACAGGCCGATTAGGGAATGCGTACTGTTCCCGCTTATGAAGCCGGAGCGGTAGAAGGTGTAAAATTAAAATACTGGAGGACACAATGAAACTCGACAAACTTGTAGGCGACCGTTTTAAGGAACGCCCAACAGACTGCGTTATCGACAGTCACGCGTTAATGATTCGCGGCGGATATATGCGGCAGGTGGCAAACGGGATATTTTCCATGTACATGCCCCTTCGTAGGATTACGCAAAAAATTGAACAAATAATCCGTGAGGAAATGGATGCCATAGACGGTCAGGAAGTGCTGTTCCCTGTAGTTCTGCCCGCATCACTTTGGCAGGAGTCCGGCAGGTACGACCAGATAAATGACGAGCTTCTGCGCTTTACAGACCGTAACGACACGCCTTTTGTGCTGGGCATGACCCACGAAGAGGCCTGTCTTCAACTGGTGCGGGAATATGGGCAAAGCTATGCGAAATATCCATTTATGGTGTACCAAATACAGACAAAATTCCGTGACGAAGCCCGCTCCCGCGGCGGCCTTATTCGTGTGCGGGAATTTACAATGAAAGACGGCTACTCGTTCCATACATCCCAGGAAGACTTGGAAAAATACTACGACCGGTGCCACAAGGCCTACGAGCGTATTTATGCCCGGGTTGGTGTGCCGGAAGTAATTTCCGTAGCGTCCGACTCCGGCATGATGGGCGGTAAAATTGCTCACGAGTTTATGCTTTTAACGGAAGCTGGCGAAGATTCCCTTGTAATTTGCCCAAAATGTGACTATCGTGCCAACATGGAAGCTGCAGAAAATATTGTGAAGAATCAACCGGTAAGAACTTCTTACCAGTTGGAATTGGTTCATACACCAAGCCAGAAAACAATAGATGAAGTTGCAGAGTTTTTGGGTACAACCCGGGATAAATGCTGCAAAGCCGTTGTTTACCAGCGGAAAGCGGATAACAGCTACATTATTGTGTTTATGCGCGGCGATTTAGACCTGCAGGAAACAAAGCTTTCCAGGTACATGGGCTGCGAAATTTATCCGGCCACAATCACCGAGGATTCCGGCCTTTGCGCTGGATACTTGGGGCCAATGGACCTTGATAAAAATGCAACCGTGCTTTTTGATGCGTCCTTAAAAGGCGCGGGCAGTCTGGTGTGCGGTGCCAACAAAGACGAGTACCACTACACGGGCTTTGACATTTCCAGGGATTTTGGCGAAGTGGAGTACCACGACTTTGCCAAGGTATTAGAGGGCGGAATCTGCCCAAAATGCGGTGAAGAAGGTATTGTAATTTCCCGCGGGGTGGAAGTTGGCAACATTTTTCAGCTTGGCACAAAATATACGGAATCTATGAATATGCAGTACACAGACAGCGAAGGCAAAGAGCATTA
>WQTQ01000175.1 GCA_009786175.1 Bacillota bacterium
GCAGACAGATTTGTTGACATGTACCTTGTAGGCAGTCAATCTGCTATGTCCCACGGCGGCTTAACCAATACCCACAACAACTTACTGGCAGTAGGGGCAAACGTGACACGGTTCATAAACCCAACAGGCCCGGTATTTGACGGTGAGTTCTACTACGGAGCCCATGACTCATGGAACTTTGTGTACAACAACATGATTACAGACCCGTACGGCGAAACTATCTTTGAATGGATTGCAGGCAGAAGATTGCGTACTGCTCATGTGCCTGTACCATCTTTCGACATCTTTAACAATGGTGAAGGCGGCAGCCCAAGCAGACCAAATGCAGACCTTGCGGCAGCAGGTATAATCCGTATGTGGGCACAACTTGACGGCATAAATACTCCTGTATGCATTGTAGCAGCAGACACCATAAGTGCATTGGATCAAGACGGAAATTACGCTACGGACTTTATTCGAGTAAACCGCATGTGGCAAGACGGTACAGGCTGGTTGGATTATTTCAATAGGATAGATGTTGATAAAGATGCCGGTTCATGGCAATATATCAACTTCCATATCGTAATATACAACCAAACTGTCCATGTACTGCTTGTCAACGCCTTATTTGACGGACAGACTGCATTCTACTGCGACTACTGCGAAGATGAGGGCTGTACGGTATGCGCGCCGCCTTGCTGCGAGTATGACGACTGTCCAATATGTAATCCGCCATGCTGCGAGTACGGTGACTGCCCGACATGCAACCCCATGCCATATATACTTCTGCTTTCACCTGCTGAAGTTGTATTGACAAACACAAACCGTTCACTTTGGAATGGCGTTGTTGTAGACGGTACAGCTGCAGGTCCAATGACGCTGGTAACAGGTGACGGAAATGTAACTTACGGAATAGTCAATGAAACCCGTTACACAATTATAATCGATAACTACATCACAGTTACAGCAGCTTGGACAGAATGGGGCGACTTCATTAGCGTATCACTACGCGACGGTTTTGTAATAATCGATGCAAGGACAATTACAGTACAAGTGATTCGTCAGGGTGCAATGGAAACATTGACGATACACTTAATGGAGTAAATTCAACTTACTATGTAATAAAAAGGGCGGCCTTGCTAAAACCAAAGCAAGGCCGCTTCTTTTATGCATTTGCAGTAAAGTTTTTGCGGTATTGCAATGGTGTACATTTGACATGCTTATTAAATATTCGGATAAAGTGCCCAACATTTGTATATCCACATACTTCTGACACTTCGGTTACCGGCATGTCTGTACTTTCTAACAGTGTTTTTGCATGAGTAATTTTTATGTTTATTAAGTCCGCACGGGGCGAAACTTTGAAAAATTCCATGTATAAAACAGCAAATCTGCTGCGGGTAAGCCATACGCGCTTTGCCATTTTATCCACAGTCCATCCTTTTGGGTTGCTTCGTACCTCATCACGCATTGCTATAAAACGTTTTTTGATTTCATGCGCGCGCTTTAGCTTGGGGTTGTTTTCTATGCGTATGGTCGAAAGCGTTTCAAATAACTTTATGATAAAGTATGGTGTTTGCTCGCTTCTATCTATTGTTTTGTCAGTTATGGTGTATGCTATATCTGATACAAGATTGCTAATTTTATCTCCGTTGGATACATAGAAGATTTCGTTTTCGGGCAAGCCAAACCTTGCCGCAAAATTTGTATCATCTGTTTTGAAAATTATAAAGTCGTTTAAGAATAAGCCATTGTAATGCCTGTATTCCTGCTTTTGTTCGGGAGGATATAGTATACAGGCATTGGCATTGGTTAAATGCTCGACCCCGTCAATTACAACAACGGCCGGTAACAAAAAATGAACAAAAAGATATGCTTCCGGGCCAAAACCTTTCTCCCTTATATAGACGAACGAATTGGGTTCCGACTTGCGGTGAGCTACGTTCAAAATTGTAAGTGACATAATACAACCTCCTGCATAAAATTACTCTTTTGCACTATTTTAGTGCAAACCTCATTAAATGTCAATTTTACTGTATTGCAAGTATTGTGTAAAGATGATTTTAACAGCCCTGGGGTATGTGCCGCAGGTATTGCAGGTAATACTAGACAGTTTTTGTTTAAAACGTGGAACAAAAACAACAAAAATATACAGTAAAATTACTTGAAAAATGTTTTTAGCAGTGATAATCTGACTATATAAGTCATATACCATAAGATATTATTAGAGGAGGTTCACGATGAAAAAATTAGTTTTCCTATGTATGGCTGTTTTACTGTTGGTAACAGTTGCAGCTTGCGGCAGAGGTAATGGGGGCGGGGCGGCTGCCGGTGGTGTAACAACACTTACATTCTGGACATTTGGTGATTCCCATGCAGAGTATTTCCTTTACGCGCAAAATTTGTGGAACGAGCGGAACCCCGACCGCCAAATTGAATTGGACATTTCTGTACAGCCCTTTGGCGCGATGCATGAAAATTTGCTGATGGCTTTAGAAGTAGGAAGCGGAGCCCCGGACTTGGTTGACGTAGAAGTAGGGCGTGCCAGGATGTTCCTAAACACCCCTCATGTACCGTTCCTTCCCCAAAATGAAGTTTTACAGCCTTACATGCCGTACTTAATTTATTCCCGTCTAGAGCCTTGGATGTCCGGCGGTAATTATTTTGGCGTTTGTTATCATGTGGGCAGTGTCTTGATGTTCTACAATATCGGCCTGTTTGAGCAGGCAGAACTTGACTGGAATGACATAGTTACTTGGCAAGATTTTATCGAAATGGGTAAATTGATGGTAGAGCGCACCGGAGCCTATATGATTCAAGTTGAAGGTGCAAACATTTGGAGTTTTAGTGCGATGGTTGCACAACAAGGTTCCGACTATGTAATTGACGGACGCCCAAATTTGGATTCTCCCGAAGCTATTAGAGCTTTAACCCTTAAGCAAGACATGATTTACACATACGGCATAGGAAGGCCAATGGTTGGGCTGCAAATTGATGCCGAAGAGTTTTATGCCGAAATAGCCACCAATAATTTTGCGGCACTTATTGCCCCGGCATGGTACATGGGCCGTTATTTGAACCATGCCCCAAACCAAAGCGGAAACATTGCGCTTGCACCATTGCCTGTTTTCGAAATAGGAAATAATCGCTCCTCTTCCGCCGGTGGGACTATGACAGCGGTTACAAACCAAGTGGCACCTGCAAATCAGCAATTGGCACTGGAGTTTGTTGCTTTTGCTAAAGCAAGTTACGAAATGGCTATTCTTCAATGGACACTGTTGGGTTTTGACCCTGTAAGATGGGATGTTCTTGATTCTCCTGCTTTACGTGTGCCGTCACCTGCTCTTGAGTTTTTTGGCGCAGGAGTATTTGATGTGCTTAAAGATATTGCAGACGAAACAACTGCGGTACGATTCAGTGGCGCGGGCGCATTTGAAGTAAGGGATCATATTAATGTTAATATCCTTCCAAATACAATTGTTGAGCGAAATTTGGATGCTCGTACAGCCTTGATAGAGGCCCAGGCTATTTTGGAAGCAGACCCGAGATTCAATTAATTTTTCAAAATGTTCTAATACCATGGGGCGGTTGTGTTAAGCGACTGCCCCATGTGCCTATATACCCAAAGAATTAGACAAAAAGGAGATGGGGTTATGACCCATGCAGCTCCAGACGCAAAGCCAAAGCGCAGAAAAAAAATTACAAGCAAGCATATTGCACCGTATTTATTCGTTGCACCTTTTGTAATTTCTTTCTCAATTTTTTTACTCTATCCTTTTGTGTACGCCTTTATATTAAGCTTTCAGCAGCGAATACCTTTTACAAGGTACTCGGAATGGGTTGGCTTTGACAATTTTCGCTTTGTTCTAAATTACCCTCGCTTTTTTACCGCGCTGTGGAATGTAGCCAGGTATACTTTCTGGACTTGCTTAGTCCTTATACCGGGCCCTATGCTTATATCGTTTATTGTAAACGGCAAATTGACTAAATTTAAAACACTTTTCCGTTCGTTGTACTTTATTCCGGTGCTGACATCTACAATAGTTGCGGGTATTGTCTTTAGGTTTTTGTTTAGTTCCGAGCCCGGCGGCGCGTTTAACAGCTTAACTGCGTTATTTGGAATAGAACCCAGGCTTTGGCTTAACAGTGCCGGTACAGCTATGTTTGCGTTGGTACTAATTGCGGTTTGGCGATGGTTTGGCGTAAACATGATTTATTTTTTGTCGGGGCTAAATAATATATCTGCGGAATTATACGAGTCTGCCGAAGTTGATGGAGCATCCGGCTGGCAAAAATTTTACACCATTACCGCGCCAATGCTAAAACCGATTACAATTTTTGTGCTTACAATTAGTATTGCGGCCGGGTTTTCTTTGTTTAATGAGCCTTATGTTTTTTGGCCCAGTCTTGCATCACCAAACGATGTGGGTACGACCATTGTAATTCTAATTTACAGAACGGCCTTTATGCTTAACGATTTTGGTACAGCATCAGCTATGGCCATTGTATTGTTTTTCATAATCTTAATTGTTAACCTAATTCAACTATTCATAATGGGTTTATTCAGAAAGGAGTGATTGGCAAATGACAGGTAAAAGAAAAAAACATATTTTATTTGTGGCAAATAACCTTTTCTTGCTAGGGTTGGGCATCCTTGTGATGCTGCCTTTTGTCTTCATGCTTGTGGCTTCTTTCACACCTACAAGAGAAATTTGGCAAGGAGGGTTGGGGCTGCGTATTAACCCCGAAACAGTTACCCTTGAGAATTTCCGAGCTTTATGGACAAATAGGGACGGTATTTACTGGCGTTTCTTTTTTAACAGCGTCTTTGTAACCACTGTGAATACTATTCTGATACTTATATTCACATCCATGGTTGGGTACGGGCTGGCGATGTATCAATTTAAGGGGCGTAATTTCCTTATAATATTGATACTTTGTACCATGATGATCCCCGGCACTATTTTGCTTTTGCCCCTGTTTAGACTGCTGACAACATTTAGGCTGATGGACAGCTATGTTGGTCTTATATTGCCTGCGATGGTCCCGGCCTTTTCATCGTTCTTTTTCAGACAGTTTTGTATCGGCCTTCCAAAAGAGTATATGGAGGCGGCGCGGATTGACGGCAGCGGCGAAGCGGCTATTTTCCTTAGAATATATGTGCCTTTAATGGCCCCGGCTTTTGGAGCTATGGCTATTTTGCAGGGAATGGGTATTTGGAACGACTTTATTTGGCCAATGATTGTGTTAAGAACCACAACAAGTCTGACATTGGCCCCGGGGCTTATGTCCTCGATGACACCGTATGAAAACAGTTTTGATATACTTTTTGCCGGTTCTGTTATGTCGGTAATCCCAATTATTATTTTGTTTTTGTTTAACCAGCGGGCATTTATCGGCGGTTTGACGGTTGGCGGTGTAAAAGGTTAGTGGATAATAATCTTGTAAACAGGGCAATAACTTTATTTTGGATTATCTTCAGACTTAATTTGCTGCTTATTGTCAGTAATGTTGCAGCGATTGTTGTTGTGTTATTTGTTATTTTCCACTGGTTTACATTACCGCTTTATTTGTTTGGAGTTTTTTTGTTAATAGTGTCCCTGCAAGGGTTACTGTTAACTTTAAGGCGACTGGACAGGCTGGAAAAAATGTCGCTGACAAAATTGTATGTATTGTGTTACCGGGAAGAACTTAAAGGTACAGCAGTATTTGCATTGTGCTATGTTTTGGCAATTGCAGTGTTGCTTGGTGCTTTCTCGGGGCTGCGGTATGTACAAAATCCGGGACTGATTTTTCCATTCTACTACCTTTTGGCAGCTGTTTTGTATGTACATCTTATTTTTTCTATGTTGGTACGCGCGAACTTTTTTATCAACATAGTAGGTGCTTGGAGGCTTGGACTTTACTTAATTTCTAAGCACTATTTTTATGCAATGTTAATTTTTGTGTGTACTGTAATTTTAGGGGTGTTGGCAAACAATTTTCCGGCGTTAATTATTTTGGGCATTTTACCAATGGCAGGATATTTGCTTACAGCTTATACCAAAAAAATAATCCGGCGTTTAACTGTAGACTTAAAAGTTAGCGAAAGTGAAAATATAACTCAAAAGGAGATTGGCGATGCAAGCGAAAATGACAGTAAATAAAACGTTCACAATAGATAAAGTGGATAAGCGATTATACGGCTCTTTTGTTGAGCATTTGGGACGCAGTGTGTACACAGGTATTTACGAGCCCGGGCACATAACATCCGATCCGCTAGGCTTCCGCGGCGATGTTAAAGAACTTGTTAAAGAACTGAATGTTCCGTTAATTAGGTATCCCGGCGGCAATTTTGTGTCCGGGTACAATTGGGAGGACAGCATAGGCCCGCGCGCCGAGCGTCCAAAGCGTTTAGACCTAGCCTGGAAAACCGTTGAAACCAATGAAGTTGGTTTACACGAGTTTGTTGGTTGGGCAAATGAGGTAAATGCGGAAGTTAACATGGCAATAAATCTTGGCACAAGAGGCGTTGACGCGGCACGTAACATAGTAGAATATTGCAACCATACCGGCGGCTCTTATTGGAGTGACCTCCGCCGGAAAAACGGCGCGGAAAAGCCATTTGGTATAAAAACATGGTGTTTAGGCAACGAAATGGACGGTTCCTGGCAAATTGGAAGTAAAACAGCCCAGGAATACGGGCGCATTGCCGCCGAAGCCGCAAAAGTAATGAAGTGGGTAGACAGTAGTATTGAGCTTGTGGCATGCGGCAGTTCGGGCAGTGCCATGCCTACATTCGCGTCATGGGAAGCCACAGTGCTGGATCATACTTACGAACATGTAGAGTATTTATCCCTTCATCAATATTATGGAAACGAAAAGAATGATTTGAAAAGCTATTTGGCAAAATCAATAAACATGGACAACTTTATCAAAAGTGTAATTGCCATCTGCGACTATATGAAGGCAAAAAAACGCAGCAAAAAAACACTTTTCCTATCCTTTGACGAATGGAATGTTTGGTATCATTCCAAGGCAAAAGACAGTAAGAATGAGCCTTGGCAGTATGCGCCCCCACTGCTTGAGGATGTTTACAATTTTGAAGACGCACTGCTTGTGGGCTGCTTGTTAATAACCCTTCTGAAGAACTGCGATAGGGTAAAAATTGCCTGTATGGCACAGCTTGTAAATGTTATCGCGCCGATAATGACGGAAACCGGCGGCGGCGCATGGCGTCAGACAATTTTCTATCCGCTTATGTACACTGCAAACAACGGATTGGGAACGGTGTTAACCCCTATAGTGGAAAGCCCGGCCTATGATTGCGATGAGTTTAGCAATGTAGCGTATGTGGAATCTATTGCTGTCCACAACGAAGAAAACAATGAATTGGTTATATTTGCGGTTAACCGCTCGGAAGATGAACATGCAGAGTTTGAAATTGGCTTACAAGGCCTGTACCCTAAGGCGATTGATGAGCATACGGAATTAAGCGGGTATGATGTTAAGCAGGTTAATACAGCCGACACGGCTGCTGTAGTACCTAAAGCCTGCTTAACCACAAAGCTGGAAGGCAACAAGGTAATGGCAGTTTTGAAGCCGTTTTCTTGGAACATGATAAAAATTTCATTAAAATAACGGAGGACAATATGGTCATACAGAACCCGATACTAAAAGGTTTCAACCCCGACCCTTGTATCTGCCGCGTTGGTGAGGATTATTACATTGCAACCTCTACTTTTGAATGGTTTCCGGGTGTGCAAATACATCACTCCAAAGACTTAAAAAACTGGCGGTTAATAAAGCGTCCTTTAGATAGGATAAGCCAACTTGATATGCGCGGCAACCCAAACTCCGGCGGGATATGGGCCCCTGCCCTTAGCTACCATGACAATAAATTTTGGCTTATTTATACAGATGTTAAAGTTGTTTCCGGGGCATGGAAGGATTGTTACAACTATCTTGTTACTTGCGACACAATTGACGGCGAATGGAGCGAACCGGTTTATCTGAACAGTTCCGGTTTTGACCCGTCTTTATTTCACGACGACGATGGCAGAAAGTATCTTGTAAACATGTTTTGGGACCAACGGGCACACAATCATAGTTTTTATGGTATTGTGCTTCAAGAATATTCTCACGAAGAAAAAAAGCTGACCGGCACATCCAAGATTATCTTCAAAGGTACAGACAGTCGGCTGACGGAAGCCCCCCATATTTACAAACACAACGGTTATTATTATCTGCTGACGGCAGAAGGCGGGACAGCATACGCGCATATGGCTACTTTGGCAAGGTCCGAAAACTTGGATGGCCCATATGAAGTTCATCCGGCGAACCCCCTGATATCATCTAGGCACAAACCGGAAATTACTTTACAAAAAGCAGGCCATGCATCTATTGTGGAAACTCATACAGGAGAATGGTATCTTGTATGTTTGGTAGGCAGGCCGCTTACTGGCGACGGTAACTCTGCCAACACGCCCGGGCGTAACTACAATATTGATAAAAAAGGGATGGACCGCGGTTATTGTCCGCTTGGGCGTGAGTCCGCAATTGCAAAACTTGAGTGGAAAGACGGTTGGCCGTATGTAGTGGGCGGCAGCTTCCCAACCGATACAGTAGAAGCCCCAAACATCCCGGAAGTCAAATGGGAAGCCGATTATGATGTAGTAGACAATTTTGACAAAGAGAAACTTAACATTCATTTCCAAACCCTGCGTATTCCGTTGGGGGAAGATATAGCGAACTTAAAAGAACGGAAAGGTTACTTGCGCCTATACGGACGTGAGTCACTTACATCGCCGTTTACACAGGCGTTGGTGGCAAGGCGATGGCAAAGTTTTAATTTTGACGCGGAAACAAAAATAGATTTTGAGCCGGTAAGTTTTTTACAAATGGCGGGGTTAACCTGTTATTACAACACTATGAATTGGACTACACTGCACATTACATGGCACGAAGAGAAGGGAAAAATTCTGGATCTTATGACCGCTGAAAACGGTAAATTTGACAATCCAATTGCCGACAATGAAATTGTTGTTCCGTCAGACTCGAAATCGATTTATATCAAGGTAGAAGTGCGGAAGGAAAAGTACAGCTATTTTTATTCCTTTGATGGGGATACGTGGCATGAGGTTCCCGTTAAGCTGGATGCTTACAAGCTATCCGATGATTTTGTTTCCGGAGGCGGATACTTTACAGGGGCTTTTGTTGGGCTGCACTGCCAAGACACGCTGGGAACAAAATTACATGCGGATTTCGACTATTTTAAGTATGAAGAATTTTAGTTTTCGAAACCCAAGGAGGAATCGACATGAATGTGGCAGAAAAACTAAAGCAGCTTTTCTCACTTGAAGGAAAGAACATCCTGCTGACCGGGGCAACCGGCGGCATTGGCGAGGTTTTGGCCCATGGCCTTGCAGGAGCAGGTGCACACATGCTGCTTTGCGATATTAATTTAGATCGTCTCAACCTGCTTCGCGATACAATTATCGCAAATAAATGCAGTGCCAGCGCATACTTGCTGGATGTTTCGGATATGGCAAACATAAAAGACTGTGTAAGCCGGATAATTGAAGCAGAGGAACGCATTGATGTGCTTATAAATTGCGCGGGAATTAATAAACGTGACGGTTTTCTGGATGTTTCCGAAGAGCTGTATGACAAAATAATGGATGTTAACCTAAAGGGCGTATATTTCCTTTCCCAAGAAGTTGCCAAGCATATGATAAAGCATAAAAGCGGTAACATTATAAATGTCTCGTCTCACAATGCAGTGGGGATGTTAGGCGGGTGCAGTGTATACGGCGCATCCAAAAGCGCGGTAACTGCGTTAACCCGCTCTATGGCTGTTGAGTGGTCGCAGTATGGCATTAGAGCAAACGCACTTGCGCCCGGGCATATACTTACGCCCCTTACGCAGGTAACATGGGACAACCCACAGCGCGTGAATTACCTTACAGAACGTATAGCAATGCGCCGCCCGGGCAACCCGGAAGAAATGGTTGGCATTATGGTAATGCTTGCTTCAGACGCGTCAAGCTATATGTCCGGCATGATGATTCATGTAGACGGAGGGTGCCTGGCAGGCGGAAGCCCTTGGCCGTATGACACGGCTTATTAGGCAGGAGGCTGAAAATGCAAAATAAAGATATAATAAAGGCAAAAATTCTGGCTGCAAAAATTCGTATGGATATTATTAAAATGATTGGCTGTGACGGGCAAACCGGCCATTTGGGCGGTTCGTCTTCCAGTGCAGATATTCTTGCGGCACTTTATGGTGTAAAAATGCGTTTTGACCCACAGAACCCGGACTGGGAACAACGGGATAAGTTTATTTACAGTAAAGGTCATGCTGCCATAGCGCAATACGCGGCAATGGCGGAAACAGGCTATTTTCCCGTTGAAGAATTAATGACACTAAAGGAACTTGGCTCTCGGCTGCAAGGGCACCCGGACAGGGCAAAACTGCCGGGTATTGAAGCAGGAACAGGCAGCTTAGGGCAAGGGTTATCTATTGCCAACGGAATGGCATTGGCTATGCGGTTGGACAAAGTTGACCGTAAAGTATACTGCATTGTGGGAGACGGCGAAATTAACGAAGGTCAAATATGGGAGGCCGTAATGGCGGCCAATAGATTTAAACTTAATAACATCATCGCCATTGTTGACCACAACAAATTACAGGCCACCGGCCCATGTGACGATGTTTTCCCATTGGGGCAGTTAGCGGAAAAATGGCGCGCCTTTGGTTGGGAAGCGATAGAAATTGACGGACATAATATGGAGCAGATTTTTAACGCGATTGACAGTGCGTATACACAAAAAGGACCCGTTGTTATAATTGCCAATACCGTCAAAGGAAAGGGTTTCGAATTTGCCGAAGGTGTACCTGCGTTTCATAATGGAATGATGACCCCGGAGCAATACAATGTAGCAATAACGGTAATGGAGCGGGAAATAAGCAGATTAAAGTCGGAAGGGACGGTGGCATGATGACATTAAACCCTCGCCAGGCATACGGAGAAGAGCTTTTGGCACTTGGAGAGAAGAACCCGAATGTAGTAGTTCTTGAAGCAGATTTGGGAAAATCTACAATGTCAATATTATTTGGCCAACAGTTCCCTGACAGATATTTTGAAATGGGAATAGCGGAACAAAACATGCTGTCAACAGCGGCAGGGCTTGCCGCAAGCGGAAAAATCGCATTTTGCAATACATTTTCGGTGTTTATTTCCGGAAGGGCATACGACCAAACCCGTCAGGCGATTGCAATCGGCGGCCTTAATGTAAAACTTTGCGGGTCTTCTGCAGGTTTAAGCGATTTTGGAGACGGCTCTACTCATCAGTCTGTTGAAGATATTGCTTTAATGACGGCCATCCCGGGCATGACAGTTTTAACCCCTTGCGATGCTTATGAAACTAAATTGGCTGTCCGCGCCGCCGCAGAGATTCCGGGCCCGGTGTTTATCCGTGTTGTACGTAACGACCTTCCCGCGCTTTTACCCGGTGACGCTGTTTTTTGTACCAAGCCAAGAGTGTTGAGAGAAGGTTCTGACGTGTTGCTGTTGGCCCATGGCGCAATGACGGTTAAAGCGGTAGAAGCGGCAAAAATGCTGGAAGTTAGTAATATTAGTGCCGCAGTTGTAAATATTGGCACAATGAAACCGTTCCCGTACAAGGCTGTGGCAGAAATGGCAAGCAAGTTTAAAGCGATAATTACGGCAGAAGACCATAGCTGTATCGGCGGGTTAGCCGCCGCAACTGCTTTCGCACTGCGCCAATCGGCTACACCCATGGACTATGTGGCCATTGAAGACAGCTTTGGACAATCTGCAAAATCATTATCAGACCTTATGGAGCATTACAAACTTACGGCAGAAAACATCGCAGAAAAAGCAAGTGATCTTTTAAGAAGGACGGTGCAATAAATGAAAATTGGATTTATAGGCCTTGGGATTATGGGTAGGCCAATGGCAAAAAACTTGATTAAAGCGGGGCACAGCCTTGTTGTTTATGATATTGTTAAATCTTATGTAGATGAAATGGTAACAGCAGGTGCGAAATCGGCTGCTTCCTCAAAAGAAGTTGCGGCAGAGTGCCCGCTTCTGATTACCATGCTGCCAAACTCCCCGGAAGTTTTGGAAGTGGTAACAGGTGAAAACGGTATCCTGTGCGGCGCGAAAGCGGGAACAATTCTTGTTGACATGTCTTCTATCGCCCCGGCGGTATCTCAGACGATAGAAAAAGTTTGCCGCGAAAACGGTATTAAAATGGTTGACGCACCTGTATCCGGCGGCGAACCCAAAGCCATCGACGGCACCTTAGCCATTATGGTTGGGGGCGACAAGGCAGTATTTGAAGAAATTAAAAATGATGTGCTGCTAAAAATGGGAGCATCGGCTGTTTACTGTGGGGATGTTGGTGCAGGCAACACTACAAAACTTGCAAACCAAATTGTAGTTGCTTGCAACATCGCCGCCTGTGCCGAAGCTTTTACCTTAGCAAAAAAAGCCGGTGTTGACCCCGGCTTGGTATTGGAAGCAATTAAAGGGGGCCTTGCAGGCTCTACTGTAATGAACGCCAAAGTGCCAATGATGCTTGCAGACAACTTTGCCCCGGGTTTTAAAATAGACTTGCACATAAAGGACTTAAACAATGCGCTTGATTGTGGACACAATGTTGGTGCCCCACTACCCCTTACCGCTATGATAATGGAAATGATGCAGAACTTAAAAGCTGATGGCCGCGGACAGGACGACCATTCCTCTTTGGCAAACTATTACGCAAAGTTAAGCGGAGAAAAAATAGGAAAACCTAATTAAACTTCATATTTAAACCCCGGGTAAATTTCCTCGCCTTTACTTGCACCAGCGGCCATAGTAAGGGAATTATACAAAGCTTCCTGTACGGTTTCCACCGTGGCCTCAAAAAACGGGTTAAGCTGGGAATCGCTTAAAAAATAGTAGTTGCGGCCCTGTTTTTGACTGCTGTCGCCCCGGTTGCCTTCGTAGTTACTTGCGGCAATGGCAAAATCCCCGCTGCCGTGGCTCATGAAGCTGCCTGTGTTTGTCATGCCGATAAGTCCGCGCTTTGCCACGCGCTTTAACTGCATCGCAGAAAGTGGCGCATCTGTTAGTATCACAATCATGCAGGAACCGTCTTGACTTGGCTTTGGCGGGTTTGGAATTGCCTTGCCGAAGATGTTCAAATTACCGCCGTAGTTGCTTTGCACCAGCGCACCAACGGTGTAGTCTCTATCTTCGCCGGAAATTTCGCCCGGGATAACCCGTGAAGATGTGCCAATACCGCCCTTAAAACCAAAACATACGGTACCCGCACCGGCACCAACGCTGCCTTCTTTTACATCTTTGGACAGCGCGGCAATGGCTTGCGCAACATGCCCCGGGGTGATGTGGCACCTGCGGATATCGTTAAGCCGCGAGTCGTTTGTCTCACCAACAATAACATTTATGGAATTGCGGCCTTCCGGCATTTTGGGCGCGTGATAATTTATAAGCCCTTGCAAAACCGCCGCCACAGAAAGTGTGTTTGTAAGGCCGATAAAGGATTCTATTTCGCCCAACTCTTCCACTTGCAAGGCCCCAACAAGCTTGCCAAAGCCGTTGCCTACAGCCACCGCCGCAGGTATTGGGTGTGTAAATACATCCCCGCTTGCCGGGGAAATTATGGTGACACCTGTGCAAATGCCGTCGCCCTTTACCGTCACCTGCCCTACGGTAACGCCGCTTACATCTGTAATAGAGTTACGCTGCCCCGGTTGGAAATTGCCCGGGATGGTTGTCCATTCTCTAATCCGCTTCAAAATTTTGCTGTTTTTCCCCATTGTCGTTATTCCTCCAACCTGCCCGTGGCCTTTAAAAACGCATAGATATTCTCTGGCGGGGTGCCTGCTTGTATGGCGTGGGAAGGTGCTAAAACATACCCCCCGCTCTGCCCAAGTACACAAATACGCTCTTTTACCTCTGCTTCTACGTCTTCCGGGGTACCGAAGGGCAGTGTAGATTGCACGCTAATACCACCGTGGAAGCTAAGTTTATTCCCGGCCATTTT
>WQTQ01000176.1 GCA_009786175.1 Bacillota bacterium
ACAATTGTAGTTTCCCGCTGGTTGGTTATGCCAATGGCGGCAATTTCGGAAGCTTGCGCGCCTATTTTTTCTTTTGCCTCCGTGGCAACAGAAATCTGGCTAGACCATATTTCCATTGGATCATGCTCTACCCAGCCGGGCTGCGGAAAAATTTGCGTGTATTCCTTTTGTGCCGCGCTTTTTATGTTGCCGCTTTTATCAAACAAAATACAGCGGGAACTGGTAGTGCCCTGGTCAAAAGCCATAAGGTATTTTGCCATCGCTAACCTCCTGTGTGTTTCACAATTTCAACTGGCAGCATTTTCTTACCAGTTGAAATTTTTATACGTAAAGAACTTGCTCGTCCGTAAAATAAGTTGTCTTTGTAGCTATTTTTTCAATTTTAATCGGAAATCCTGTCTCCGTTTGCTTCCTGGTTCTTGTGTGAACCTTCAAAAACCGTCTTTCCTCACCGGAAATAATGTCCGGCGCGACAGCTTTTATGGAAATTATGGCGTCTTTAAGAATTGTGCCTATGGCTTCATAAAGCTTTACCATAACATCTTCCGGTATTCTGCCTACAACAGAGTGGGGCGAAACACGGGCATGCCAAAGAATTTCGTCAACGTAGGCATTGCCTATACCTTTTACAACTTTCTGGTCTATCAGAAACGCTTTGATATTTACCATAGCTTTTTTACGGGCAATTTTCATAAAATAATCAAAGGTAAAATCCGCGCCAAAGGCATCCGGTACACCGTCGGGCCACGGGTTATACTTTACCGTGCAAAGGCCCCCCATGTCGCTGAAAATTATGCTCTCATTTTCAAAATTCAACGAGAAAATTTTGTGATTCATTTTAGCCGCGGCAGTAAGAAAGTCGTCTACAATGGCAATTCTGCCGCTAAGCATAAGGTGCGTTGCAATTACTTTTCCATCGCCAAAATCAAATAAAAGTTCCTTACCGTAGCGGTTTATTACCATCAGTTCCCTGCCCTTTAATTCTTGCCTTAAATTATCTTGAGGCATGGTAACTTTTTTTTGGTTAAAAACGTACACATCAACCAAACGCTTAGAACTCAGCCTATTGTAAATGTTCCCCTTAAAAACTTCCAAATCTGGCAATTCCGGCATAGTTATTCTCCTCTCGCACTTGTAAAATATACCGTTACATTTGAATCCTCGCCTATAGTAATTGTATCCCCATCATGCCTGACACCGTTAACTATCCAGTGGTCTAAAGCATATCCCGGGTATGGTCTTGCGGTTACCGTAACTGTTGTACCTGCAAAATAATTGCCCACCGCTGTTTGTAACTGTGGTACAGGACGGGAGTTCATCATAACCCCGCCGCCCTGCCCTGTGGTTACGGTAAGTTCAAACCTGTGGGTGCGGTTAAACCCCAAGTTAGCGTAAACTGAGGCCAGCATATAATCCGGGCGAAGGCGCGCAAACCTGCGAATGGCTTCATGGCTGTAGCCCATACTGTATGTTGACGGCCACCATGGGTTGCCCGGGTAAAATATGTCCATTCGAAGGGCCTGGTGCAACTCGTTTTGTATTTGGGAAATTAGGCCGTCTAAAACCCGTATAACATTGTCGGTGGCAAATGCCCCTTCAATTAAATCTACAACTGTGTTGGCAAATTGGGCCTTTGTGTCCTCGCGCCCCAAAAGAGCGTAAAGAAAGGCGGAACTGTGACTGCTGTTCCAGCGGCGATCGTTTTCCCCTGTTAAAATATCCCGCAGCGTATCCTCCCGCGCCATTCTGTCATAGTCGTCCCACATTGCCCAGGCAGATTCTACATCATGGGCAAACACGCGCCACCTTCCGTCATGAAGGTATGGGTGAAGATATGGGTCGTTTAGCTCGTCTTCCGTTGGGAAATACCGCCACATTTCAATGTTATGGTTGGGCCAGTCGTAGTTATTTATAAAAATTTGCATGGCGTAATAACGGATTAAGCTGTCCACATCTATGCGGCGACTAAACTCTTCAAACCGTGCCTGCCCGCCTTCGCCGACAAACCCTGCCATTGCCAGCTCGCTAACTTGCAGTAAATCCCGGGACGCGCGGTACTCGCCGTGCCATCTGCTTGGTATAAAGCGGTTGTCACCACCTGCAACAATTTCAAAATTAGCTGTTACCCCGCCATACCTGCGGCGTAAATGGTTGGGGGTTCTGGGGGTTTTTAGCCACGCGACGCCGTAGTACTCGCCGTTTAAAAATACTGCCGCGGGCCTGTGGGTTTGTGTATCCGAATGCCCTGCCTGCCTAAATAATGTTTGACTAAGCTCGTCCCGTATAAAACCGGCGTTTCTGTCGCTTCCGCCATTTCTAAGACGGACTCTGCGGTACCGGTCTATTAACCGCCCGTCGTGGGTAAATTCATTGGTAAAAAACGCGAATGGAAAATTATTTCTGTCGCCGTACTCTTCCCTGGCAAAAAGCTCCAAGGACTTTTGCGGATGGGCACGGGAGAATCCGCCTCTTACCCTTACGCCCGCACGCTGGGATATGTGAAGTGTGCCTTCATTGTCAAATACTTGCACATGAACAGGCCGCTCCGACTCTATGCCCCGTCTATTAAAATTCGCCGGGGAAGCAGGCATTTCGTAACCGTAAGCATAGCCTCTTGTGGGCCATCGCCCGTGGGTAACAAAAAATTCTTGCCTAAACCGCTCCCGGTCAACGCCTTCAACCAAAATGCCGTCATAGTGGTCAAACAGGCCATGCGGGTCCGAATTTAGGGCAAAAATTAACGTATTTTCACAAAACCGCGTGTCCACATCCGACCCTGCCACAAAATTTGCGGTAACAACTTCTGAAATTTCGTTGCCCATAACCGCCACTGCATTTATGCTGTACACCGTAACCCTTGACGTAAGCCGGTTGTCAAATTGTGTAACGGGCTGCGAAGGCACCGGCGGATTAATACGAATGGGGGAAGTATGCCGCGGGGAAGATGTTGTAGGCGGTGAACCGTCAAGGGTGTAATGTATAACGGCACCTTCCGGGCCGGAAATTGTAAGACGAAACGGGGTTGTATAAAAACCCGGCGAATAAGAGAAGGTTAGCTCGATGGACGGGTTAACGGTTAATGCCGACGGTGCTGCCACGGGAGCGGCAATTTCATTCACCATTACTTCTCTTTGCTGCTGTGGTTGGCTGTGGGTAAACAAATACACAGCAACCCCAATAAGGCATAATAAACAGACAATTGCAATTATTATTTTGCGGTTCATAGTTATTTACACCTCCGCTAAAGTCATTACCTCCGCCAACAATACTTCTTCCAGCTCATTCTCTTCTATCCGCCGTACTATTTTTCCTTTTTTAAATAACACAGCCATGCCCTTGCCGCAAGCAATGCCAACGTCTGCATCCCTGGCTTCGCCGGGGCCGTTTACGGCACAGCCCATCACAGCCACTTTAAGGGGCTTATTTATATGGGCAAGTTTATCTTCCAGCCGTAGGGCCAAACTTGCCAAACCAGGTACATCCACTTGTGTGCGCCCGCACATTGGGCAGGCAATAATTTTTACGCCAAATTGCCGCAGTTCCAATGCTGCCAAAATTTCCTTAGCTGCATGAATCTCGTGGACAGGGTCACCGCACAAGCTAACGCGTATGGTGTTGCCAATTCCCATATTTAAAAGTACGCCAAGCCCAACGGCAGAGCGAATCGCGCCTTTGTAAGGCGTACCCGCTTCCGTTAGCCCAATATGTAACGGATACTGTAAATTTCGCGCCATAATCTTATTCGCTTCAATAAGAAGCGGTACACTGCTTGCCTTTGCGGACACAACAATGTTGTCAAAACCAAATTTCTCCAGCAATTTCACATTAGTAATCGCGCTTTCGGCCAAGCCTTCCGGGGTTACACCGCCGTACTTTGCCAATATATCTTTTTCCAACGAACCGCCGTTAACGCCCACACGAATGGGAATGCCCTTTGCCTTGGCCGCTTCCGCTACTTGACGCACACGGCTTTCATCCCCAATGTTGCCGGGGTTAATACGCAGCTTGTCCGCTCCGTTTTCAAGGGCCAAAAGTGCCATGCGGTAATCGAAGTGAATATCCGCAATAAGCGGGATTGAAATTTGCGATTTAATTTGCTTAACAGCCGCGGCGGCTTCTGCATCGGGTACAGCCACGCGAATAATTTCGCAGCCTGCCTGCTGCAACTCATCTATTTGCGCCATAGTTGCAGAAACGTCCCGCGTATCTGTGTTTGTCATAGATTCAATAACAATTGGGTGGCAGCCGCCAACGGGTACGCCACCTACACATACAACCTTGGTTTTTTCTCGGGTTTTCATACACTTCTCCTTTAAGGTGCTTCTTGGTAGTATGGCACAACATCAGTGCTCCCGGCAACCAAATTTGCAATGTCCCTGTACGCAACAAAAAGGAGCAGTACAATCAGCAGCACAAAACCAACCATGTGTACCATCCCTTCGCGTTCCGGTGAAACAGGTTTACGGCGTATACCTTCGATTATTAAAAACACCAGCCTTGCGCCGTCCAGTGCGGGAATCGGTAAAAGATTCATTGTCCCAATTGCAACGCTAATAAGTGCTGCAAGAAACAGCATGGTAATAACTGTACTACGAATGGCGTATTCTTCCTGCGCCATTGTGTATTGATAAATTTCTGTAACCTGGGCACCAATGCCAATAATACTTACAACTTCTGCGCCTTCCGGAACCGGCTGGCGGGTTACGAACCGTGATAAAATTCTAAATGGGGCACGAATGTGAAAGCCGATCATGTCTATTGCAGTGCCTATACTGCCCACAATACCGGCACGTTCCAATGTTGCCGCATATTGATGGTTTCTGTCCAAAAAACCAACCCTGGATGTTGGGTTCATTCCAATACGAAAAACACCGTCCGTACCCATTTCCGGGGTTATGGAAAGGTTAACTCGCTGCCCGTCTCTATTAACGCGTACGTTCATTGTGCTGCCGCCGGAAGTATCCAACATAAACCTAAAGTTTTCCCACAAGCTGACTCGGGAGCCATTAATGTGCGTAATCCTATCCCCTATTTGCAAGCCCGCCTGTTGAGCGGGCATCCCTTGCGCCACATTGGTGACTATAGGCGTATAATATCCTGTAAGGAAAATTAATATAGAGAACATTAACACCGCAAGCAAAAAGTTCATTGCAGAGCCGCCCGCAATTACCAAAAAACGGCTGAAAACAGATTTGTTACTAAACGCTTCCGTGTCTTCGGGTACATTTTCTTCCATGCCGCGCATTTTGCAAAATCCGCCAAGAGGCAGTGCGCGCAATGTGTATAATGTTACATTTTCTTGGCCTTCGATGGGACTCAAAGATTTTTTCTTGCCCTTAAAAGTCAGAAGCTTAGGCCCCATACCCATTGCAAACTCTTCAACAAAAATACCTGCCCGTCTTGCCATGATAAAATGCCCTAATTCATGGACAAACACTACCAGGCCAAGTATCAATAAAAAAATTAAAACGGGAACGCCTATACTCATTATTCCGGCTATGTTAATCATCCTATCCTATGCAAACGCATTTATATATTCACTTGCCCAACCCTCTGCCGCGGTAACATCGGCTATGGAATTAAGCGGTTTTACAGTGTATGCCCCAAAAGCTTGGGCTATTAACTGCGGTATATGGTAAAACTCTAATTTTCCTTGTAAGAACTGCCCAACTGCCCACTCGTTTACGGTATTCATAACAGCAGGCAATGTTCCGCCGATTTTGGCGGCTTCTGCAGCAAGAGCCAAACACGGGAAACGTAAGATGTCCGGTGCTTCAAATGTCAAATTCCCGCATGTAAAAAAGTCTAGCCTTGGGAATGTGGTTTTAACCCGTTTTGGGGCGGAAAGTGCGTATAAAATAGGCAAACGCATATCCGGCAAGCCCATTTGTGCCATTATAGAGCCGTCTTTGTATTGCACCATCGAATGTATGATGCTTTGTGGGTGTATCAAAACTTCAATATTTTCTACGGGCATATCGAAAAGCCACATAGCTTCAATAAGCTCCAACCCTTTATTCATAAGTGTCGCGCTGTCTACTGTTATTTTAGGGCCCATATTCCAGTTTGGGTGGCACAGGGCATCTGCGGCTGTTGCGGTGGCAATTTCTTCCCTTTTCCATGTGCGGAAAGGCCCCCCGGAAGCCGTTAAAATTATTTTTTCAATATCCTTTTGGTTGTTACCTTGCAGACATTGCCAAATGGCGGAATGCTCACTGTCAATTGGCGTTATGCGTACACCTTTTTCCCGGGCAAGCCCCATTATTAACTGTCCTGCGGTTACAAGGGTTTCCTTGTTGGCAAGGGCAATGTGTTTACCCGCGTTTATTGCCGCAATGGTGGGCTTTAAACCTGCCCGGCCAACTAACGCATTAACAACGACATCTGCGTCACTTTGGGCTGCCGCAGTTTCCAGTCCGCTTTCGCCGGTCAGTATTTCACATAAGGTGGTTATTTGTGATTTGAGCTGCTTAGCGGCGTTACAATCCGGCACACAAACTATTTTGGGTCTAAACTCGTTGACCAACGCCGCTAGTTTTGGGATGTTGTTAAAGCCGGTAAGTACTTCCACCCGCGTATCGAGCAAAGTGCTTCGCACAACATCCAGTGTCTGCGTACCGATAGAACCTGTCGCGCCTAAAAGAGCTATTTTCATCGCGCCACCAGCCAATTCATCACATTTACCGCCATATATATAACAGGCGCGGCAATAAGTATACTGTCGATTCTATCCAAAACACCCCCATGACCGGGAAATACATTGCCAAAATCTTTAATGCCGGTGTATCGCTTAATGGCCGAGGCTGCCATGTCCCCGATTGCGCAAAAAACCGCAGTTACAGCGCAAATTATTACAGCATGAATAATAAATTGCCGGTTGTCTAACTGCCCAGAAAATTGCACAACAGTAAAACCGTAAATGCCGCCAACCAACGCCGCCCCGACAAAACCGCCAATAAGCCCTTCCAATGACTTGGAGGGGCTTGGCGTGCCGGTAAGCTTGCGCTTTCCAATTGTAGTGCCTACTAAAAATGCAAAAGTATCGCTGCCAAACGCACTGGCAAAAATTAACCATACGTAATACTGCCCCAAATTTTGCTCACGCACCAAAAAAGTGAAAGAGAGTAAAAATGGAATGTACAAAACCCCATAAATAACGCTGACGCATTCTTTAAGGGTTAGTTTTTTGAAAAATAGTACCATGCAGGTTTGCGCCACTATTATGAATATTGTTAGTACCACCAGTTGTGTGTATCCCGTGCCAAACAGATAAATGGCCCCGTAATACCCCACAGTAAAAATATATCCAATAAAGTGGATTGGCTCATGTTTTCCCGATAGGGCTGCAAACAGCTCACGCAGTCCAATTAAGGCCATAACCATACAAAGTAAAATAAGCAGCAGCCCGCCTTGGCTAACCAAGAAGACTACTATTGGTAAACCAATCACAACCGTAAGGATGCGTTTTAGCATTAGTACACCTCTATACAGTCATAATTTCCTTGCTCTTTGCCTCTACTTTTTTGTCAATTTCCGCAATGTATTTGTCGGTTAGGGCCTGACAGTCTTTTTCCAAACGCTTCAAATCGTCCTCTGTAATTTCTTTAGCCTTTTCGGATTTTTTCAAAGCTTCATTGCCGTCACGGCGAATATTGCGTATTGCAACCTTAGATTCTTCGCCTTTCTTTTTAACGTCCTTTGTTAAATCTTTGCGGCGTTCCTCTGTAAGCTCTGGGAAAACAAGGCGAATTACTTTACCGTCATTAGTTGGTGTAATGCCAAGGTCTGACGCCAGAATTGCTTTCTCTACACTTTTTAGGGTACTGGTGTCCCAAGGGGCAATTTGCAGCAGCCTTGGCTCTGGTACACTTACATTGCCAACTTGCGAAAGCGGCGTTTCCGTACCAAAGTAGTCTACGGTAATGCGATCCAATACACGCGGGTTAGCGCGCCCTACGCGTATGGTCGAAAAATCGTCTTCCAATACCGCAACTGTTTTTTTCATGCGATCTTCATAGGTTTTAAGAATCATAAAATTCATCCTCCACTTCTGCACTTATGTAAGTGCCATGTATATTTTTTGTTTCCGGGTATGCACATGCATCTATGATGCTGTTGGGCTTGTCCAGCCCAAATACATACGAAGAAATGCCCGCGTCATTTGCGAGAAGCATTGCCGTAAGGTCTGCAGCTTTAAGGTCATTTTTTATTGCCGTGCGGTAGTTTAAGTGTTTGTATTTGCGTGCATCCGGGTTTACCTTAGGGTCGCTGTCGTATACGCCGTCGATATTTTTGGCATACAACACAGCGTCAACTTCAAGCTCTGCCGCCCTAAGGGCTGTTATGGTATCTGTAGAAAACATCGGGTGGCCAAGGCCCGCGGCGTTTATAAGTACAATGCCTCTTGCCATCCAATCCATGGCGTGGTCTTTATCGTAAAGTGTTGTAATGTTACCAAACACCATTGGCGTTACAACTCTTGCCGGATGACCGTGCCTTTTGAAGGCATCTTCCAGATAAATTGCATTCATAACTGTTGCCAACATACCTATTTGATCCGCTTTTACCCTGTCCATATCCGGGCGTGCCTGTAGGCCGCGCCAAAGATTTCCACCGCCAATTACCAAGGCAACTTGAGTTCCTGCTTGCACAACCTCTATGATTTGTTTTACTATGGAGTCAACAACAACATCGTTATAGCCATATTCGCTGTCAGTTGCACCAATTGCTTCACCACTTAATTTAATTACTGCACGTTTAAGCATTTAAAACCTCCGACAATTATTACCGCCCCATTAACACATTAACAAAAATATAACACAAAATTATGTGAAAGGATACCCCAAAATGGAACAAAAAAAACTTATGAACGATTTAAAGAACGGTGAATTGCAATCTTCCTACCTTTTGTACGGTGATGAACGCTTTCTTGTATCGCACTATGCAAAAGCAATTGAAAATGCCGTATTTGACAGCCCGAGTCAAAATTCCGACCAATTTAAGGACGTTTTTGACGGTGCAATTCCGGCCAATGATATAATAATGACGGCAGAAACCCTCCCGTTTTTTGCAGAGCGAAGGCTAATTTATGTGCGTGATTCCCGGCTGTTTGCCACCGGCCGCAAAAACGATTCGGAAGCCATTGCGGAGTACTTGCCCAAAATCCCTAAAGAAACGATAATTGTTTTTGTGGAATCTGAAGTAGACCGACGTAGTAAATTATTTAGACAAATATCAAAAGTTGGTGTTGTTTTAGATTGTACGCCACCTACCGTACAAACCCTGGCAACATGGGTAACACGGCTTGCAAAAGAAAGAGGCAAAATTCTCCCGCCGCATGCCGCACACCTGTTGGTACAAACGGTGGGTACAAACATGTCTGCCATTTCCCGGGAAATGGACAAGCTTGCAGCCTACTGCGGAGAAAACACGGAAATATCCCCGGCAGATATTAAAGAAATCTGCACCCCTACCCTGGAAAGCCGCATTTTTGACTTGACAAAGGCTATGGGTAGCGGACGGGTTTCCGACGCACTGGCTATGTATAAAAACATGCTGATGCTAAAAGAATCGCCCATTATGATACTAACAATGATAATACGCCAGTTACGCATAATTTTACTGTCAAAATGCGCTAAAGAAAAGGGCATGACAGTAATGCAAACGGCACAGCAGTTTAATTTGCGGGATTTTATGGTGTCGGAAGCGTTAGAGCAAGGGCGGCGGTTTACGGTGGACGGGCTGCTAAGTGCCTTGGAAGACTGCCTTGAGACAGACGTGAAGATTAAAACCGGGTTGATTTCACCGGAATTTGGTGTGGAGATGTTAATAATAAAGTACGGGAAATAGGAAAAAGAGATTTACTCACAGAGATACAGAGAACACGGAGAAAAACCCTCTGTGCCTCTGTGAGTGAAATATTTTTTAAATTACGGGGGTTGTATTTGATGAACGATAAAAAACGCATTTCAATATTTGAACCGGGAACATTAATTTTAGGCGCGCTTTTGGCCATTATATCTGCCGCAATATGTATGCAAATTATGGGGCGGGTGGGTATTGCACCAAATACGTCTTTGATAAGTGCGATTTTGGTAATGGTGGTGGCCCGTGTACCCTTAATGGCCCTGACAAAGTTCCGCAATACGGAAAGGCAGAATTATGTACTGTCCATTGCCTCTTCTGCCGGGTTTGCAGCGGCAAATTGCGGCTTTGTAGCAATTGCAATGATGTTTATACTGGGTAGGCAAGATTTGATTTTGCCAATGGCAGCAGGCGGCCTTATAGGCGGCATGATTTCCGTGCTTGTTGCCGGGCGTATTTTTGATTCGAAAATTTTCCCGGCAGAAGGCGCGTGGCCCCTGGGTACCGCCGTGGCAAGCTCCATAAAAGCCGGGGACGAAGGAGGCAAAAAAGGCTTCCAGCTGCTGCAAGGTTTGGTGGTTGGTGTGGTTGCGGGTATTTTGGGCATACCTGCGGCAGGCATCGGTATTGCATTTATCGCAAACATGGCGGCAATGGCGGCATTGGGCACCGGGATAGTTCTTAGGGGATATTCCACAGTATTTTTTGGCGGGTTTGATATTGGGCAGACAAATATCGCCCAGGGAATGATGATTGGTGCAGGAATTATCGCGTTTATTCAAATATTTATTACTATGGCAAAAGGGCGCAAAAAAAAGGCCGGGGATGAAACAGAAAGCAAGTACGCCGTCAGCGATTCTGCTGCATCCAATACCTTAATTGTCTCTGTGGGGCTGTTCATAGGCGGCGCGGTAGTAATCGCGCTGGCCATGGGCATTTTTAGCGAAATGGGCCTGTGGCAGGCTGTGTTTTGGACGCTGTTTGTCGGCGTCTCTGCCGTGGCGGTTATGATACTTGTGGGTACGGCTTCCATGCATTCCGGCTGGGCCCCTACTTTTGCCGTTGTTACAATTTTTATGACCTTTGGGATTTTATTTGGCTTCCCGCCATTGGCCGTAGCCGTTATGGTAGGGTACTTAGGGTCTGTAAGCCCCTGCTTGGCAGATACGGCAATTGGCCTTAAAGCCGGTTGGATTATCCGCGGAAACGGACAAGACAAGGCCCACGAAGCCTACGGGCGCAGGCAGCAGGTTATAATCAAGCAATTTGGCGTAATAATTGGCATTGCCATGGCCGTAATTTTTGGCATGGTACTTATTAACGGCGAAATTATTCCGCCAATGAGTACATTTTACGCCAACACCGTAGGTACCGCCATCGAATGGACAATTTTACGGGAATTAGCCATTTGGGCAATACCCGGGGCGGTACTGCAAATTGCCTTTGGCAACAGAAGCGTAGGCCTGATGCTTGCCACCGGGCTGCTTATTAACAACCCGATTTTTGGCGTGTCTATGTTGGCTGCACTGGCCGTTAGGCTTATTATGGGTACAAAATACATGACCGTACGCGCCCCGGGGATTATTGCCGGAGACGGGCTGTTTGGGTTTGGAGCTAATATATTTCAGGCGTTTTTCTAAGAAGTTACAATAAAAATTACCTCACACTAGCGCGCGCAAGCGCGCTTTTTTTGTTGGTAAAAAATAGTAATTATTCAAAATGCCCTGCATATAAATTAAAGGAGGTGAATACAAAAAGGAGGACAACACTTGAAAAAAATTATTTGTTTTATCGCGGTCATTGGCATATTTTTGTCCATTGGCATTTTGTCAAACCGGTGCGTTATTTACAGCGCGCCAATCTACAATGTAGACATACCGGACATAAAAATTTGTACAGAGTATCAACCGGAAACCCCTCTGGAATATGTATTGGTACTGCAAGAAGCTGTCCCAAATGCCAGGTGTTACTTCAAATCCTGGATGGATTGGCGTTCCATAACATACAGAAATTCGCGCCAGTGGCGGATGCAGCAGATTGCCTACACTTGCGACACCGGTTTTAGGCGAGTAGACGGCCTGTACATGATTGCCCTGGGAACATATTTTTTATACCACGGCGTTGGGGATGTCTTTGACATAATCCTTTCCGGAGACATAACGTTTCGCGCCGTGGTTGGCGATATAAAAGACGACAGACACACCGATTCCACAAACCGCTTTCATTTGTCGGACGGAAGCGTGGTAGAATTTATTGTGGACAGGCAGGTTATGTGCAGGGATGTACTTTCCAGAGGGAGTATGTATTTTGCCGGTTTCCCAGGAGAAGTTGTAAGCATGAAACGGTTACCGGAGTTGTTTATTGAAGTATAATAGCTGTTGCCTACCCCCTGATATCACGTTTGCAATATGATATCAGGGGGTAGTTTTGTTAGTTGCAGTTGGTTTGAAAAAAATATTCCTCACAGAGGCACGGAGTTCACAGAGGAAGACAAAAAATTCAATGGTTCTCTGTGCTTTTGTGAGGAATATTTTCATACCGAACTTATCGCAAAATTGCCCAAAATTGCGGATGGGCACTAATTTTCCATATTATTTGATGAATTCACTAAAGTGTGGTACTCTTAGTGGTGTTTGATGTTTTCTTTAGAATTTGATAATTATCGGCCAACGAGCCGCCAAATACGAAAGGAGCAAATCAATGAGCTTTTTGGATACCGTTAAGCAGCGGGCAAAGTCCCAAATTAAGACCATTGTTTTACCGGAAGCACTGGACCCGCGCACTTTAAAGGCAACCCGACAGGTACTTTCAGAGGGCCTTGCAAAAGTAATTTTAGTGGGCAGCACAGCAGCCATAGAAGCTGCCGCCAAAGAAAACGCCGCCGACATTACCGGTGCCACAATTATCGACCCTGCCGCCTATGAAGGCACTGCGGCCCTAACCGCCAAACTTTACGAACTTCGTAAAGACAAAGGGCTAACGGAAGAACAGGCGCAAAAACTTCTTGCGGAAAACCCCCTTTACCTGGGCTGTATGCTGGTAAAAGAAAACATAGCAGACGGCATGGTAGCCGGTGCGGTTTACAGCACAGCAGATGTTTTACGCGCAGCTCTTCAAATTATTAAAACCGCACCGGGTGTATCCATGGTGTCATCCTGTTTTGTAATGGCGGTGCCCAATTGCCAATATGGCAACAAGGGCGTGTTTATCTTCTCCGACTGCGGGCTGGTACAAAACCCGGACGCGCCGCAGCTTGCAACCATAGCGGAAAGTTCCGCAAAAACTTACAGCCAGCTTATTGGCTGCGAGCCTGTTGTAGCAATGCTTTCCCACTCTACAAAGGGCAGCGGCAAGCACCCGGATGTGGACAAGGTAGTGGAAGCCACGCGCATCTTAAAAGAAAACGCGCCGCACCTTAAAGCAGACGGTGAATTCCAGCTGGATGCCGCAATTGTACCGGCCATTGGCGCGGCAAAAGCCCCGGGCAACGAAGTAGCGGGCAACGCCAACGTGCTAATTTTCCCGGATTTAGACGCCGGGAACATCGCGTACAAACTGGTAGAACGCCTTGCCAAAGCCGAGGCCTACGGCCCAATTACCCAAGGTATCGCAAAGCCGGTAAACGACCTTTCCCGCGGGTGTAGCGCGGAGGATATTGTGGGTGTTGTTGCAATTACGGCAGTTCAGGCGCAGTAGACAAGGAGTAAAATATGAACCACAAAGGTACTGTCACCCTTGAAACCGAGCGGCTAATACTAAGACGGTTTGAAAAAAACGACCTTGAACCTATGTTCCATAATGTGTGGAATAATTATGAAGTCTGGAAGTGGTCAAGCTACGAGCCAATGAACAGCATTGACGACATACGCACTCTCAATAATATATTTACAGACTTTTGGTTTGCTAAGTATGAAAAACCCGACTACTATAACTGGGCGATTGAACTTAAATCCTCCGGCGAAGTAATTGGCAGGTTTAGAGGCATCAACCCAAGTGACCGCGCTAATAAAATCGAGCTTGCTTATGAACTGGGGCAAAATTGGTGGGGTCAAGGCTTTATGACGGAAGCTGTAAACGCCGCTTTACATTTCTTTTTCAATGATGTGGGTTTTAACAGAGTTTATGCAGGTCACGCAAGTGAAAACCCGGCATCCGGCAAGGTTATGCAAAAATGCGGCATGACTTATGAAGGCACAATGCGTCAACATACTAAATGCAATGTAGGTTTAGTTGATGAAGTTTTCTATGGAATTTTGGCAAGTGAGTTCATCATGAAACAAATACTCGTGGGTGTCCCCACCCACCCCGCAGGCGCAGCCGAGGAAGCGGAGCAGGGATTCATTCCCTGCGTAGCGGCGGGGTTTGGGGCA
>WQTQ01000177.1 GCA_009786175.1 Bacillota bacterium
CGCTGATTATAACTGGCTTTTTCTACTTAACAAAACACTCCCGCGCAGGAGAGACAAAGGCTATTATAGTCATTTTACATCACCGTGTCAACACTTTTTTTACTTATTCTAAAATTATTTTTGCCAAGTTCACAAAAACCCCCAAAATCCCGGTTTAATCCAAGATTTTGGGGATAAATTTGTACCTAAACCGTAAAGAAAAACAGAGTATTATCACGCTGAGCCAAAACATTTGTGCCAACGGAGTTAAGCAGCTTTGCCCAAAAACGTCTGGCAACTGTGTTATTTTCGATTGTTTCCAAGCAATACCGCCCCGGGTGTTTGTCGAAAATTAACCTGCAGGCGTCAGCGGCAACGCCTTTTCTGCGGAAATTACCGGTAATATAAAATTCCCCAACGCAATAATCGCAATCCTGTTTCAAAACATAAGGCGGCTTGGACATTATACAAAAACCCGCTAATTCGTTGTTGTAACGTATAAAATACGCAAGTATCCTGTCCCGGACTGTATCGTCACTGTCGAAGTATACATCCGTAGCTGTATATTCATAGTAACCGTTATCGTCCATGTGTGGGAACAGCGTGCAATCCATAATTGACAAATCGTGATGCCACAAGTTGAACAAATTGCGAAGAGCTTCCCTGTGACCAGTACTTGGCTGTTTCAAATTTATAGCTTGCAATGTCACCATTTTAGTTACACTCCACTTTATATTAGTTCGTCTACAAAAGCTATGAAATAATCTTCAAAGCTTTGTACCGCGGGTTTGGGTTTGTTTACAAGATAATCATAAAAACGTGGGGAAACCACATGAGAACCTTCGTCGTGTTCTTGGAAATATTTGTGTGGGTCTTTATACATTTCTGTTTCGACACCCAGCTTTAACAGAACATAAATGCCGAGGGCTTCTACAATGTTCTCTTCGATAAAACCCTTCATTGGCGAATACTTCAAATGTTCCTTTTGGCTGTCGAAAGCCTTTTTTACCCATGGCAAAGCCCCTAGCTTTTCCACTGCAGTTTCTACTTTATTATAGTTATAAGGTGGGTGGAACATTTCGTGGGTTACGGTTGCTAAATACTACTGCTTAGCAGCGGATGAAACCTGTCGTAGTCTTCCTTATGGTATTCAACGTAAAAGTCGTATCCTGTAAGAGCGTTGATGAAACAAACTGCGTCCAGATTGTAGCATGGCTTATTGAATATCTCCATAATTTATGCACTTACAATCCCCGACATTATTGTAACTTCCAGGCCAAGTTCTCTCCATTTGTCGGCGATTTTATTTAACCCAAGGGAATCGCTGGACATATGCCCGGCCACAATAACATTGCCAATTCCCTGCTCTTTTAGGGCTTTTACATCGCTTTCCGATATGTGCATTTCTATCAGCGTGCCTACGCCGCCTTCGAAGTACAGCTTCAACACATCTGCCCCCGGCCCTGTTAACCCAGCCATTGATACATAAATTTTGCCTGCATAACTGTCGCCGGAACCAACGCGTATAACCGGCTTGCGAGCAGAATTTTTGTACTCGCCTATTTCTTCTAAGGCTTCTACTATTTCGCTTAGCTTGGTGTCGGGCTTGCCTGCAAATTTGCTGTCCAAGAAATCTTGCACCATTTTTTCGCCTATTAAATCTGCCGGGGTATGGAGGGAAATGTACGCCATGCCTAACAGCTTAGCGGCAGATTCGCTGCGACGGGAATTGGAAACGTGCTGGCTGTAACTAAGCTCGTCTTTGCGCTTGGCAAGTGCTTTTTGCGACCTGTTTCTGGGGATACCAAGTTCCTCCAGCCTTGTAATGTTACAATCCATAACATCCAGCATTTTTGTGTTCGTATTTTTGGGGTGGTGGCTTACAACACAATCATAGCCAAGTTCTTTTGCAAGCAGCAATTCTGCGGTGTCCATGTCTACGCCAATAAGCACTTTTTTAATATTGCTGCCCGGGACAACTATGTCGCAATCTTCGGGCATTTTGTCTAATCCAGCAAGTTCCAGTGCTGTGTCCATCATTTTTTGTGTGTCCATGATAATCTCCTTTGAGTAATTATTTTTTTACCCCCTGATATCAGGGGGTAGCAAAGCTGTTTTAGAAATGGGTAAGACAAACGGGTTTTTCGTCAAGAGAAAAAGCACGGCTTAAAACGTCTAAATAACTATCGCCGGATAAGCTGGCTTTACCATACTTAACAAGATGTTTTAAGTTTGTACAGCCCATTATAATAGAAGAAAGTTCTGCAATATTTATTGTAAGTTCTGCATCTGGGGTTGTATCGTCAGCCGCTGCACTGCATTGTCCGTCAATAAATTCAAGCATAAACGGCTTGTTATTCTCGGGAACGAAAGTATCCGTAACATTAAGCCGCAGCTTCATATTAAGCTCTCCAAATTTACAGCCGGAAATTTCTTTGATAAATGCCCCCACATCACAAATGCGGTACATTATACCAAGCCCGGTTTGGCAGCATTCCTGATAAGCAGAGAACAGTACCCTGTCTGTATGGTTGCGTGGGTCTGCAATGGCGTTTATAAGCCCTTCATCCTGTGTGTTGATAATTACATACCGTACTTGGTCACTTTGGCTTTTCACAAAAGTCATCAGTTCTGTAAAAGCTTCGGGGCTGCTAAACAGCAACTCGCTGACAATCATATCGTTTACAAGAAAAGATTCCTCACTGCCTTTTTTAAACTGGAAGACAATATAGCCGCAAACCTCGCCCCCGGGCGCAACGTATGCAAATATTTTGTTCACGGGGTTTTTCAGACGAGATGCAAACTCGTCTGCAGTCTTCATGATTAACCCATGGGTAAGTTTTACACGGGAATTGTAAAAGGCCGCAAGGCTTTCCGCGCTGTCTTCATACAGACGAACAATATGGGCTTTAGAATTACCCCCGGGTAAATTTTCGGGCTTTAGCTTAAACTGTTGAAGAAGCGTGCCAAACCCAAAACCCATCCTGTAGTAAAACGCAGAATTAAACGGATACAGCATGGCCATATTTATCCCGTTGCCGCGCAGGTTATAAGTAAACTTTTTTACAATCTCTCTGCAAATTTTTTCCTTTTTATGGGCCAAATCAACGGCTACAGAGCCAATGCCTCCGGCCTTTATCATAATTTGCCGCATGTTCATGTCAAAATCCCAGGCACTATAGCTGCCTACAAGCCTGTCCCCTTTGTACGCACCGTAAAAATTAATATCCTTGCGTTTGTTAACTTCCGCAATCCTTTCTGCATATTTTTCTACGGTTGTGTTGTATCCGGTGGAAGGGTAAGCATCCAATTGAAGCCGCGCCATGTCAATAAAGTTGTTTTCGTTTAATTGCGAAAACATGTACATAAATTTGCCTCCTTAGCCAAACAATATGTTATTTATTATACAACATCCCTGCGCTGTGATTCATTACTTTTTTTTGGTTTTTGCCCAATTTTTCTTAATAGATTGCATGGAACTTGTTAATACAATAGCTTTTTTGTACATCATGTGCTACTATCTGTAATAAATGAGGTGATAATATCAAAAACTATAACAATCGAATTTCATTGGGCGAAAAAATTAGAATAATGAGAGAAACCAAAGGCGTTTCACAGGCAAAGCTTGCAGAAGCTGTTTCATATTCCGCACCGCGCCTGTCCCAAATAGAAAACGACGAATCGCCATGCCCTCCGGATGTTCTAATCTCAATAAAAAAAGCCCTAAAACTGGAAGGGGTTCCCTTTTACGATTTAGAGCGGCAGGGCTTTAAAGATAAATTATACAGATGGCATGACACAATTAACGACACCGATTTTGACAAAGCAAAAAAGATGCAAGAAGAATTATCCCCTATTACCTATTTGCCCTTTGACAAAGAACTTAACGCATTTTACTCTATGTTTAAGTGTAAACTGTTGTTAGCCGTTAATGATATGCCAGCCGCAAAAGAAATTTTGCAGTCTTTTGACATTGTATCGGAGGAACCCGACTACGAAATTTTATACCATTATTATTACAACATGGGCTCGCTTAGCTACAAAACCACGCAACGAAAAGATGCTTTAAACTACTATTTAAAAGCCAAAGAAGTAATGGCATATGGCTTTGAAGGAAGCGCGAGACTGCATTTTAACATTGCCACTTGCCTAATCAGCCTAGGCTTTGTTGTAAGTTCCATTTTGTTTTTAGAAAATGTCAGGGAATTATATTCCGGCGGGCAAGCGGCTGTGCCATCTTTACGCATAGACAGTATGATTGCAATAGGGTTCATAGGGTTGGGACAGTTGCCAAAAGCAAAAAAATTACTGGAGAAATGCCTTCGTACAGTAGAAAGCACAAAAGATGAAGCACTGTTTGGCATAATTTTACACAATTTGGGCTACCTTTACCGCAAGGCCGGTGACTGGAACATGTCTATGGAGTACCTTAACCAAGCAACCGGCCACTTTACAAAAGGAAGCTCAAATTACTTGGAAAATTTGTATCAAAAGGTACGATGCCTTGCAGATATGAAAGCATTTTCGACCTGTACCGAACTGTTAGATGAAGGAAAAAAACTGTCTGCGGATAATAAGCCCTACGCTATTTTATTCGAATCTGTCCGGTGCCTTATTTTTCCCAACGATTCAAAATCTGTAGAATATCTGGAAACCGTGACTATTCCATATTTTTTAGACATTGGCGAAAACCTTACCGTGCTGGACTACTGCGAATTTTTGCGGGAACATTACGAAAGAAAAGGGATTGTAAAAAAAAGCGGGCAAATGTCTGAAATTGCCCGCAAGATTTATAAAGAGATGCACAGCGGCGGAGTGATTACGTAGCGGTAATAGTTACTTTGTTACCGGCCACATGTTTCCTACCCATTAAGTGCCTTGCTTTACGGTTTTCTACCGTGTCAAATATTATTGAAAAGTCATAATCATCCGGGTAAAGTTCTGCGGCGGCAACTCTAAGCTTAAGACGTTTATGGTTAACCAGCCGCTTTTTACCCTTTATTTGTACGCCTATTTCGCCTATATTGTTGGCACGTTCGTATACAATGCCGATATCCTTGTGCGGATATACAATTACACTGTCCCCAATGTTAAAACGTTGGCTTCGGGGCAGTGTTTCTTCTTTTTCCGGCTCACAGGCTGCTTCTAAAGGCGTAACTTCCATTATCGTGCCGCTCTCTTTTACCGGTGTGTTGGACGTAGCCGTCTCTGAACTTGTCGAATAAGTTATCTCCCGCGCACGATCCAAAATATGATTTGGCATACCAAGCCTTTCGGCGATATGCAAAGCGCAGCTTTCACCTGCCTCACCTATTTCCAATTTATACATCGGCATTAGACTTTCGCGATCAAAAGCCATACGGGCATTAATGATTCCTTGTGTACGGGCGGCAAAGTCTTTTATCTCTGGATAATGGGTTGTAACAGTAAACAAACAGCCCTTTACCAGCAATTCTTCCAATATTGCCGTGGCAATCCCCATGCCTTCGGCCGGGTCTGTACCGGAACCCAGTTCGTCGAATAAAATTAATGATTGGTCTGTAGCTTTTTGCAAAACCCCGATTATATTTGTCATATGGGATGAAAATGTGGACAGATTTTGCGAAATACTTTGCCCATCGCCAATATCACACCAAACAGAATCAAAAATACACACGCTGCTGCGCCCGTCTGCAGGCACATGCAGGCCGCTTTGGGCCATAAGGGAAAACAGACCTACCGTTTTTATTGCAACTGTTTTGCCACCGGTATTTGGTCCCGTTATAATTACGCCCTTAATACCGTTACCCAGCGCGAAATCTAAAGGCACAGGCGGAGAATTGTCTTGTCCGCTGCGCAAAAGCGGGTGCCGCGCAGACAGTAACCGGATTTCCCGCTCTTCCGTTAGCCGTATTTGTGACGCTTTCATGGCTATGCTAAGTTTACCTTTGGCGAACACAAAATCTAATATTTCCATTGCTTCCATATTAATTTTGACAGACGGCAAATCTTCGTAAATTAAAGCGGTTAGTGTGTACAGAATTGTACGAATTTCATTGTCTTCTTCAATTTGCAATATGCTCAGTTCATCTTGCAGCTTGGAAACGGCAGACGGCTCGATAAAGCATGTGCCGCCTGTGTTCGACATCTCTACCAAAATACCGGGAATTTTATTTTTGTATTCCTTTTTTACAGGCATAGTAAACCTGCCGTTGCGAACGGCTACAAAACCATCTACACAGTACTGCCTGTTGGTTTTTAGCAAAGATTCTATTTTGTTTTTGATTTGCTCCCCTTTGCGCTCGATGCTTCGCCGCAAGTCGTGTAGCCTTGGGGTTGCCCTATCGTCAACTTGACCGTTGTGCAAGCACCGGCCTATTTCGTCTTCCAGGGCAGATAAATCTACAATCGAGTTGCCGTAAAAAGCAATATCTGTTTCTGTGGATTCAGCTTTTTTAAGGTACGTCTTCATACGGGTGCATGACGTTAGAAATGCTGACACATTTCCTATATTTTCCGGGGTTAGCATGGCATCCGCACTTACAAGACCTATGATTTTTTCCAATTCCGTCATTACGGAAATTGGCGGGTTACCGGCCATTTCTATTATTTTTTTAGCATCGGATGTTTGGTTGGTTAGCCGCGTGGCTTCGGCAATATCGTTTGCCGGTTTAACAGCCCTACATCGCTCTTTTGCGGCCATTGAAACCGCATGGTTTGATAATTCTTCTAATATATTGTCAAACTCCAGTGTCTTAAAATCGTTCATTTGATGTTAGTTCCTCCATAATTTTGATTTTTTTAAAATATTTTTTGACGCGAAAATGCCGCAAACAAGTAACCTTAAGAAAGCTACTTATCTGCGGCATTGTATAAAGCATAATAATACAAAAAAAGTACGACCTTATCGTACCCCACAAACGGCAGTATTCAAAAAAGGTTGCTAATGAGCAGTATGCAAAAAACACAGGCAGTGTAAAACAATGCCCTGCTTTTACATATCGCGCCCGGTATGCGGTTTTATGATTTTATCACCGATACCATGCTTGCACTCATAAGACAGACCCTCTTTCAAAAATAATTAGTTGCAGGGAAAGTATAACAGCATGTTTTATATATGTCAAATTTGCGGTAGGCAAAACTCACTAAACTACACAACCACAACCCGCTCACGGATGTAGTCTATAACTTTATCGTTGCGGATAAATTGTTTCAACCATGGCAGCCCATACATTTCTTCAAACATAGAAAAATCGTCTGTGCCCATGTTTTCAATGAAAAATTGTGCAACATCATCAATGGTTGCGGTAATGCCCGCATCTTCTGCTACAGCTTGCAGCACCAATGAGAGCCTTGCGTTCATTTGAATGTTTTCGCGGTTATCTTCAAAAAAGTCTTCTACTGTGTCAAAGTCTTGCATACTAAGGAACGTTTCCAAATCCATGCCAAACTGCATTGCTTGATCGGCCGCTTGCTGCAGCATTGCCTGTTCATGGTATCTCATTACACTATCCGGAATAGAGCGGACAACAACTTGCGTCATCATATAATTGTACAAGTAATCTATAATGGCGTTGCTTTGAAAAAAATTGTGGATATCGTTGATTAAATCGTCAACTGTTTCTATTCCCTCCAAGTGTGCAAAATTTTCAAAAACAAATTCATCTGTTAATTCCGGCCTACCGGCAATGTAATTGATTGTTGTAACAAACAGGGCTTCTGCACCGGCAAGTGACGCTTCAAAATAGTCATCCGGGAACGCTACTTCTACATTTACAACCGAGCCCGGCATATGACCAATTACTTGATGTAAAAAGTCATCTATAAATTCCGGGCTGCCTGCTGTTACATAGGTTCCCGCGCCAAAAGTATTGCCTCCGTCAAACTCAACGCCGTCAACACTTCCCACAAAGTCTATGTTTATTAAGTCGCCATCTGCAACCGGGCGGTCTGTTATACGCTGCTGAGCCGCTTGCGACAAAATATCATCAATTACATTTTGGATGGCTGTATCTGAAACTTGGTAAACTTCTGCGGGAATAGGGAATGCTTGATAATTAAACAGTTCTACGTAATCAAGAACAGCTATGCCTTGCCAAAAGCCGTTTTCGTCAAGGCCGTCGCTAAAGAAAAATTCACTGTCTGCTGAACCGGATACACCTGCATTGGCACCGACGGTTTGATTGTTGCTTTCTGACGTGCTTTCGTGCTGTCTTTCACGGCCATTCCCGTTATTGGAATTGCCGCCACAGGCCGAAATTAACAGCAACGTAAGCAACGCCAAAATCCCCAATATCAACATTTTTTTACTTTTCATCTTTTTCCTCCGTTTTTTGTAATCACAACTCCTACAGTATAACAGATTTTGCCATGTTGTGGACACCGGTACGATAAATTTTACATATCGTTCACATACCGTTCATATACTGCAAAGGGCGGCATTTTTTTTACACAGCCGCGCTTTATAGACCACAACATTTTTTATACTTTTTACCGCTTCCACATGGGCAAGGTTCATTTCTTCCAACCTTTGCGGCTTCCCGCACAAATGGCTGTTCAAGTGCGGTTTTCACGATGTCAGTATCATCAAGAAACCCGCTTTTTGCCAACTTGCGATATTTTTTCACCGCACTGTTTTGAAGAGACTCTTCTTTTTTTGCATCCAGTACATCCATGTAAAATTTAGAGTTAAGTTTGAAGAGTTCCGGATATTCGCGCTGCAGTACACGGATACATGGACGTATAGCCTGTAACTCTTGTATTATATACAGCTCCATGGAATGCCTGTTATTTTGACATTCTTCACAGCCATCAAAATCCATAAGAAGTTCCGTAAGATCCACAACAACTTCGTGAATACGGTCATCTGCAGACAATGTTGACAATACAAGGCCGTTTTCCAGCTTACTAATAAGTTCTGCGTCTTCATCACGCCTATGCCTGCTTTTTATAAGAACAGGCACAGCTTTTGAAATTATATCGCGGAGCATGTGTTCATGGGAGAGTTTATGCAATGCCTTTAGAATATCGACATATATTTTTCTATCCATATCCTTATCATTAATTACACCATCGACATACCGGGACATATGTTCACAAGCCCGGTCCGGCAAATCGTTTTCAAGTGCGTAAGCACAGCCAAACAGATAGAGCGCGTAATTGTCTTTAAAAACGCTTTTGTTATAATCGAATGCGCGATTTATCTCCTCGGCTACCAGCCATGATTTAAACGCACGTAAATAATTCACGTATTCTAACCATATTGATGGGCTGCCGGGATCAATATCAATTGCGTGCAGAAAATACTCCCGCGCTTTTTTGGTATGCCCTTTTTGAATACACGCAAGAGCCCTAATTCGTATAGCATCGGTATTACGTGGATTGTCAGTTAAGATTTTTTTAACAATAGTTTCTGCCATACCGGACTTTCCGATACGAAGGTATGTCTCGGCCAAAACCAGATTAATTTCTACACTGTCCGATTTTGGCTTTTTTCCTTCGGTAAGAATGTCAATTATCTGCTTGAACTGATTCCTGGCAAATAAATCGCGTACGGCCAGCAGCTCTTGCTGTTCCACGTCTGAAACACCCTTGGTGAAGTATTGGTCATATTCCGCACGTGCGGCAGACTTCGAAAGTGTTTCATATGCTGTGCGTACAGTCTTAAAACCATCCGGATCCTTATCCGGGGTATGTTTTTTTACAGCTGAATAATAAGCGCGTTTTATTTCTAAAGGGTCTGCATCTTGTGATACACCAAGTACTTGATAATAATTCATTGCGTGCCTCTATTCTTCTAAAAGATCTATCGCGTCTATCAAATCACTCTCTAGTTTTTCCAAAATTCCCGCATCCCAGTTTAAAATCAAGCCCTTTTTTAGCTCGTTGGCGGCAGTCTCTATTTCGTCTGCAGCCTCGCCATGTATCTTTATAAGCCTGTCTGCCTTATTTATTATTTTTCGATATTTGTTTACTGCGTCCGCGCTTTTCCAAGCGGTTAAATCCATATTTTCGCCTACTTCGGCAGTGTTTACGGCAACTGCCGCGGTTTTGCCTGTAGATGCAATTTCCGCACTAACTTTAAGTATGCCGTTTAAGTCGTACGCGAATTTAATGTTTATTTTTTCCTTACCTGCCTTACCTTTTGGTATACCGCTTAAAACAAATTGATTAAGCAGGTAATTCTCTTCCGGGACTTCACTTTCGCCTTGGTATGCCGAAATATGCACTTCCGTTTGATTATCTGAAGACGTGCGGTACAGCTTTGAAAACTCTGCCGGCAAAGTAGTGTTTCGTGGAATTAATATGTCGCAGTACAAACCTACTCTAATAAAGCCTGTACTTCTTAACACGGCGGTGCTTAAACTATATGGACATATATCCGTTAACACAATTGTATCTTCGCCCAGTACACCGCTTAGTACCCCGGCCTGAATAGCCGCGCCGCGCACAACAGCCAGGTCTGCATCTATAGAAGACTCGGGCTTGAAACCATAATGCTCTTCCAAAAAACTTGCAACAATTGGAGTGCGGGTACTACCGCCAACCAACAGAACCAAATCTACTTCCTGCGCTGTTATATTCGCGTCTCCAAGGGCCATATCTATTTGCGTTTTTGTGGAAAATATAAGCTCGCGTATCATACCTTCAAAACTTTTACGTGATATAATAGAAGAAAAACCGACAGGAATATCATTTTTATCACTTAATAAGAATGGTAAATTAACCCGGTACTCATCCCTGCTCGAAAGCTCAATTTTACACGTCTCGGCCGCAAGCTTAATACGCATCATGGCACGGACATCAGTTGTTACATCGACTCTGTCCCTCTTTTTTATACTGTTGCAAATATGATCTATTAAAGCTTGGTCAAAGTCCTTTCCTCCCAAAGTACTATTGCCGCAGCTTGCTTTAACATCCACCACGCCCTCGAATAGTTCCAGTACGGTTACGTCAAGAGTCCCGCCGCCCAAATCGTAAACCAATATATTTTTACATTCATCCATATGGTTTACACCATAATCTAATGCTGCGGCTGTAGGCTCATTAATTATACGCTCTACTGTTAGGCCTACAGCATTACCGGCGGCAATTACGTCTTTTCGCTGAGCATCGGTAAAATATGCCGGTACAGTTATAATTGCAGAGTCTACTTTGCTGCCTATATGCGATTCTGCACAGTCTACCAAATACTTGATAATCATGGCTGCTATGTCTACAGGAGAATACGATTTCCCCCAGGCAGTTAGCGTAACATCCTGCCCAAAAAGACGCTTTACCTCTAAAAACGTACACTCCGGCTCTAATAAAGCGCGTTCTTTCGCTTCGCGGCCTACCGTTACTGTGCCACACTGTGCAATATGCACTACAGACGGAGTGATAAATTCATACTCGTGATTAGGAACTAAAACAAGCCTTCCTTGCTCGTTTACATACGCAATTTCAGATGTTGATGTCCCAAAGTCAATGCCAACCATCATTTCAAATATCCTCCTGAGTAAGCCTGTTAACCACCACTGTGGCACGGCGCAATATTTTATTTTCATACACATATCCACATTTTAAAGTTCCGATTATACACTCATGCGGCAAATTTGAATAGGATACTGTGCTATGGGCTATGTGTAAATTATAGTTAAAGTATTCGTTTATGGGTTCCAGTAATACAACTCCCGCGTCAGATAAATTTTCTTTTACGCTGCCCCACATCATTTGCGCTTGCGGGCTTAAAGCAGCATCTTTTTGCGAAAAATAGTAAAAATCATACACAATGTCTGCCATGGCCACAATTGGTGCAAGTAATGCCTCTGTGCCACCATTAATTGCCTCGTCTATTTCTTCTAATTGGAGAACCATTTCCTTTTGTTTATTTTCAACCCTGCAGACCATATCCTTCAATAATGTTAATTGCTCTAAAACATTACCGTAAAATACATCCTGTACCGTATGCTTTTTCTTGAAAAAGTCTAATATTGCCAAATTGCGTCCATCCTTCCAGTACTATGTCATCATCAATAGGATACACCAAGATGTTCAATGTTACAATATTTTTTTACCCCCTGCTATCACATTCGCCAATGTGATAGCAGGGGGTAAATTTGAACTTTATTCTTCATCCATGAAAGAATATTCTACCGCAACAGGCGGAACAAAGGTTTCCTTAATAGTGCGCGGGCTAACCCAACGCAGCAAATTAAGTATACTGCCGGCCTTATCATTTGTGCCGGATGCACGCCCGCCGCCAAAAGGCTGCTGGCCTACAACCGCACCCGTAGGTTTATCGTTGATGTAAAAATTGCCTGCCGCTTCCGCAAGTTCACGTTCCATATGCGCAAGCACACTCCTGTCTTGCGAGAAAATTGCACCTGTCAGCGCGTAAGGTGATACGGTTTTACAACTTTCTAACGCGGCGTCAAATTCGTTATCCGGATACACATAAACAGTCAAAACGGGACCAAAGATTTCTTCGTGCATTGTTTTAAAGCCGGGGACTTTTGCTTGAATTACAGTAGGATAAACAAACCAGCCTTTAGAGGAATCATAGCTGCCGCAAAGAATTTCTGCGTCTTGGGAATCCCGTGCGTAATCGATGTACCCGGTAATAGATTTGTATGCGTTCCCGTCAATAACCGCACCCATAAAATTACGGAAATCTCTTACGTCACCCACACGCAATTTTTCCACTTCAATAAGCAATTTTTCTTTAACCTGCGGCCATAAAGATTCCGGAATATATGCCCGTGAAGCCGCAGAACATTTTTGCCCTTGATACTCGAACGCACCGCGAACCATTGCTGTAACAAGCGGGTCAACTTGCGCTTTATTGTGGGCAAAAATAAAGTCTTTACCGCCTGTTTCGCCTACAAGGCGCGGATAATTTTCATAAGGTTTTATATTATTGCCTACGTTTGTCCAAATTTGGCTAAACACTTCCGTAGAACCGGTAAAATGAAGCCCAGCCATTCTTGGGTCGCTTATTACATGTTCACTTATATCCCTGCCGCCGCATGGGACAAAATTTATAACACCATCCGGCAGGCCCGCTTCTTTTAGAACTTGGAAGACGTAATAATTAGACAAAACAGAAGTAGACGCCGGTTTCCACACAACCGTATTGCCCATTAGCGCGGGCGCGGTGGGAAGGTTTCCGCCAATTGCCGTAAAATTAAACGGGCTTATGGCCACAATAAAACCACTCAATGGGCGATATTCCACCCTATTCCAAACACCCGGCGAACTAATTGGCTGGTCCTTGTAAATTTCTTGGGCAAAATACACATTAAAACGCAAGAAATCCGCTAATTCGCAAGCAGAATCAATTTCCGCCTGGTATACTGTTTTGCTTTGCCCAAGCATTGTTGCCGCGTTAATACGGTGCCGCCAAGGCCCGGAAATAAGGTCTGCAGCCTTTAAGAAAATAGCTGCCCTATGCTCCCAAGGCATGTCGTACCACTTTTGCCTTGCAGACAACGAAGCTTCTATTGCAGCTTTAAGTTCATCTTTGCCCGCAATGGAGTATTCCCCAAGGATGTGGCTATAGTTGTGAGGCATGACGCAATTTGCCGTCCTTTGCGTATGGATTTCTTCCCCTCCTATTACTACGGGAATTTTTGCCACCATTGCAGATTGCTTTTCCAGCTCTTTTTTTATTGCTGCACGCTCTGGTGTGCCCGGTGCGTAGGACAATACAGCCTCATTTACCGGTTTTGGTACGTTAAAAATGGCACTTTTCATAAATAATTTCCATCCTTCCGCTGATGATTTAATGTATGTTCGTCATACAAGGCTACTCATGTATCCACACGCGCATACCACCGCTAACCCGGTTACCCCATGTGTAGTACGGCACCGCGCGAAGTAAGGCGGGTTTGCTTTCCGGCGGTGTTGTGCTATACAACTCGTCACAAGACTGCAAACGTGTACCTTCTGCCTCCAGCACAACTACGTTGCCCACAAACTCAATATTCTCAGTTTTGGCTGTAATTTCACTTGCCCGGGGAAGCCGCAGGGCAGATAAATTTGACCCATTGTCTACTTCTTCCAAACAATAAACAAGGGGGCCGCGCATAACAGCCACGCAGCCGACATTTGCGCGCACGTTTGTGTTCGCGTATATCCGCCGGGGCTCCGTTGAAAGGCTTAGCTCTACTATGTCGCCGCAGTTCCATTCCCGGTAAATATAGGCGTAACCGTCTTTTAGTTCGTATTCCGCAGAGCTTCCGTTAACGGATACAGACCAATTATTGCACCAGGCCGGGATACGAATTGCGAAAGAAAATTTCGCGCCTGCGGTTTTTGGGCTTACGGTGTAGCGCATGTTGCCGCTCCACGGGTAGTTTGACTCACAGCTAACCTTGCCGAAATCCTCGAAGCTTGCTTCACCGCCAATGTATAAATGAATAAATATACCGTTTTTGTTTTGACCCCAGGCATATTGCCCCAAGGACGTAAGAAGTCTGCTGACATTTGGAGGGCAGCAAGCGCAGGCATACCATTCTGGCCGCTTAGGCAAAACGTGCCTGTA
>WQTQ01000178.1 GCA_009786175.1 Bacillota bacterium
GAGTTTGAAGAGGTTGTGGGAGTATGCGGGCTTTATACCACGCCTGATACACAACACGATTCCGTTTGGCTAAATTGGCTTTGTGTGGACCCAAACTACAGAAAGCAAGGTATTAGGCGCATGTTATTGGAAACGGCTATTAAGCAGGCAAAAGCCACGGGTAAAAAGTTCCTGTGTTTGTTTACTTCAGACGACCCAAACGAGGCGGCTGCGCAAAAGTTGTATGAAAAATATGGCTTGAAAATTGTGAGAAAAGAGAAGGATTCTACACATATGACTTTTTATCGCACGCTGCGTCTGTATTAGAAAGGACAGTTACTGTGTTTAATTTATCCGACCCAAATAATCTGCGCACACAGCACATTCAATTGCTAAACAGCGAAAACATTGACCTGTTGGTTAACTTGGAACAAAACGCGCGCCTTACCGAACCGGAAATCTTCATCGATAATTTTGACGCCTGCGCGTTCAAAACAAACATGAAAAACGCTCTAAACAATCCACTATTCTCGTCTGCAAGGTGTATGATGTGTATTACCGATAAAGGCCAAACAATTGGGCGGTTGGACTTTGCCATAATCCCTAGTTTTTCCTTCGGCACTAATTTGCAAGTGTACGTAGACTGGGTGTACGTACTTAAAGAGTTTAGGCAGCAAGGCGTCGCGAAGGTGTTATTCAGTGAAATGGAAGCCTATATCAAAAAAATTGGTATAAGCGAGTATTTCCTGTTAACGGCGGAGAATAGCGAAGCCCAAAAGTTCTATCGCAGCTTTAATTTTGCAGGGGCCGAAATTGAGAGACAAGAAATTCTGAGAAAATACATATGATAAAGAGGATGATAACAATGCTAAACGTACAGCTACATGAAATACCCGGCTATGATAACTTCGCAACCCTTCAGCCTATTTTGGAAGGTGGCTCCGGCGAAGATAAGTACCGGGTCATCACCAAAACAGGCGAGCAGATGTTTTTGCGCATAGGTGTCTGTGCCGACAGTATACAAAACCATAAAAAGCATATCCTTGCGGAGACACTGGACATCCCAATTGCGCGGACAATCGACTTTGGCGTGTTTGGCGACAACGTCCACTACTACTGGCTGCTTACCTGGCTGGAGGGTACAAGCGCGTTTGACCTTCTGCCAACTTTAGATGACGCAGGCCAGTTTAATTTGGGTGTAAAAAGTGGCACGCTTTTGCGCAAAATACACTCCCTTCCCATTACGGAACCCATTGAACCGCTGCAGGAATGGCTTGGGAGACATATCGATTTCTTTACAGAAGAAGTGCGAAAAAAACACGGGCACAACTCAAAAATCCATAACAACATAATCGCGTATATACATGATAATAAAGATATTTTGCGCACGCGGCCCCAAACATTTTTGCACGGGGATTTTGGCTTGTCCAATTTAATTGTTACGCCAAGCGGCGACATTGCCCCAACAGATTTTAGTTACAATTTACGCTCGTATGGCTACCCGCCTTTGGAAATGTCAAATTTTTATGAAACGGGTGCAACAACGCCTTATACGTCCGGTCAAGTATGGGGCTATTTTAATGGAAGTATCCCCAAGGATTTTTGGCATGAGTATTTATTTGGGGAAGCATATCTGGCACTTATAATTTTTGCAACGCGAAAAGACGAGAGTTGGACTGACTATATCGAGAATTGGTACAGCGAACGGGTTGCGAATGCTGTGGATGTTATTCCGCAGTGGTACGTAAAAAAATAAAAGATTCACTCACAGAGACACAGAAAAAAGCAGAGACATGGATAAAGGCATTAAATTCAATTGTTTTCTCCGTGAACTCCGTGTCTCTGTGAGAAAAAATAACCGAAAGAAGGATTCCTATGATAAAGCTACATACAAAACGCCTGATAATCCGCGACCCAATAGAATCGGATTTACAAGACTGGCACCGCTTGTTTTCTAACCCGCAGGGGATGTACTACCTAGATGACATTATGACCCATTCCTTGGAGGAAAGTCGGCAAAACCTAGAAACCGCCATTGCGGAATCGCAAAACTCAAACCGTATGAAATATTTTTTTTCTATTGAACACAAAGAAACCGGCGAGTTTATCGGCAGCATTGGCTACACCGTAACGGAAGTTACACCACCGGGCATGCACGTAGGCGCGGGGTATTTTCTTTTGCCGGAACATCACGGCCATGGTTACGCAACCGAAGCAATGAAGGAAATTGTCCGATTTGCCTTCGAAGATAACGGCGTGTATCGGTTAAATTCCGGCTGCCTGGCAGAAAACCGCGCGTCCGAGCGGGTACTGCAAAAAAGCGGGCTAATTAAAGAAGCGGAGCGAAAGCAGTACACGTGGCATGATGGCCGCATGAAGGACAGGGTAGAGTACAGATTGCTAAAAGACGAATATTTCAATTATTGGTACGCTTTAGACACCTTGGTTGCCAAAACCACATTGCAAATTGACAGGCCTAAAGGGTCTGCGCACCCCCGCTACCCAGAGTTTATTTACCCTATAAATTACGGCTGCCTGGAAGGCACAACCGCAATGGACGGCGGCGGCATAGATGTATGGCAGGGCAGCGACCCTGCCCAAAAACTTGACGCGATAATGTGCATTGTTGACCTGACTAAAAATGACTCGGAAATAAAGCTGCTTATTGGCTGCACAGAAGAGGAAAAGCAGCTGGTTTACCAAGTCCACAACGAAACAGCAGTTATGAAAGGCATATTAATAAGGCGGGAGAATTTCCAATGAACATACCCAAAGATACACGCCAAGGGCTGTACAAATACCTAGGCGACAAGGCTGACGAATTTTTACTACAGGCCAACGCTCGGTTAGAAAAATACACTCAAATATGGCAGTTAACCAACATATCTTTCATGCCTACAAATACGATTAACCTGCTGTTTTCTTGTGAATCCGCCATATACGGTCCATGCGTTCTAAAAATATGCATACCCGGGCCGGAAGTAGCTACGGAAGTTAGCTGCTTGCTGGCATACGACGGCAAAGGTTATTGCAAGCTGTGGGCATACAACCTGTCCGATGATGTATTGTTGCTGGAACGGGTAATGCCCGGCAGTCAAATGTGGGCGGTAACAGACTATAAAGAGCGGGCACGGCTTATGGCACTAACTGTAAAAGGCTTGCCCATACCGTGGAATAAACAGCATAATTATCCCACCTATATTTCCTGGATGGAGAAAATACACCATACCCTTACAGCCATGGGCGGTCTGGAAGATATTTTGTTTTATCTACGTAAAGCCATGGAGATACACACAGAGTTAAAATTACGGTACACTCAACCCTGCCTGCTTCACGGCGACTTGCACCAGGAAAATATGCTGCTCAACTCCAATGGCGGCTACACAATAATCGACCCCAAAGGCGTTGTAGATATTCCGGTAATGGAGACAGCGCGGTTTTTACTGAACGAAACCCCTTGTGACGAAAGCAAAATCCGCGAAATGACTGCCATAATGAGTCCCATCACCGGCTTTCTAAAGGATGATATTTTAAAATGCCTTTTCATAGACGCGGCCCTGGTCAATAGTTGGTGTATGGAAGAGCACTACCCTACCCCGCAGGCATTTGAGAAAGCAAAAAATGAAGCAATTGAAACATGCAAATTTGTGTACGGGCTGGTGAACCATGATTGACTACATCTTAAAACGCTGCAGGCGTAAAACTTTGGCAATTTATGTCCGCAACGGTCAAGTGGAAGTTCGCGCCCCAATGGGCCTGCCAAAGGCGGAAATTGACAAGTTTGTAGCTGTAAAGCAAAATTGGATAACAGAGAAGCTGGCCACCGAGCAAGAACGGTTTGAAAGAAAAAAAGCCTTCAGCCTCAACTATGGCAGCGAAATACTTGTGCGGGGTGTTCCTTATCCAATTGTACCAATAACCCACGCCCGACCGGAGCTGGACGGGAAATGTGTTTACATCCCCGCCAACCTAGATCCCGCGCAAATAAAAAATGCCTGCATAACTGCTTACCGCCACATTGCCCAAAGCCTGTTAACCGCAAGAACCGCAGAGTACGCCAAATTAATGAGTGTGGAACCGGCCTCCGTTAGCATAAGTTCCGCCAAAGGCCGCTGGGGAAGCTGCTGCGCGTGTAAAAAAATTACATTCTCTTGGCGGCTTATAATGGGAAGCGATGACGTAATTGACTATGTAGTCGTACACGAACTGGCGCATATTTTGCAAATGAACCACTCGAAGGAATACTGGGCAATTGTAGAAAGTGTGCTGCCGGACTACAAACAGCGCAGAGCGCGCTTGGCGGAATTGCAGCGGCGTATTGCGGCAGAAGATTGGGATTAAAAACAGAGTGAAATTCAACCGGTAGGATTTCCTTACCAGTTGGGTTTGCATATATTTCGGAGGTATTAATGTCGGAAACATATTTCATATACGGCGAAGTAGAACTTGCTCATCTACGCAAAAAATGCAAAAAGCTTGCGGCTCTTATAGACCGGGTGGGCATGATAAAACGCCCGGTAAACCCCAATCCTTTTTCCGCCCTTGTAGAAAGCATAGTTGCCCAGCAAATTTCTACCAAGGCGGCGGCTACGGTTACGGCCAGGCTGCGGGAATTATCTGCAATGGACGCAGACAGGCTTAACGCGCTGTCTGCGGAAGAAATTCAGGCCTGCGGCATGTCCATGCAAAAGGCGGGCTACATCAAAAATATTGCCGCGGCGGCTGTTACCAAAGCAGTGGATTTTGACACTCTCGCGGACAAAACCGACCGGGAAATTATTGATGCCTTGGTAAAAATCAAAGGAATTGGCGTATGGACGGCAGAAATGTTATTAATTTTTTCACTTACGCGCCCAAATGTGGTAAGCTATGGTGACTTAATAATCCGCTGCAGTATAATGCAACTGTACGGCCACAAAGAATTGCCCAAAGAGCGTTTCATGCGATACGCAAAAAGGTACGCACCATACGGTTCCGTAGCATCGCTGTATTTATGGGCACTTGCTAACCTTACTGCCTGTCCATAATAAGACGGCATACAAGCTTATTAAGGGGTACAATAAACCAAATAAGAACAAGCATGGTAACGGTGTTAAACACAACATGAAAAACGGACATTTGTATAACCGGGTCGCTTATCAACCCTTGGTACCACGGTACAAGAACACCTTGCAGCGGCCAAACAATTGCCATAAAAATAAACGCCCCCAGTAAGTTAAACAGTACATGAAAAAACCCTACTCGCTTCGCGTTTCTGTTACCTGCAAGCGACGCGATTACAGCGGTAAAACTTGTACCCAAGTTCGCACCGATTACAATGAAAATAGCCGATTCAAACTGCAGCAGTCCGCTTGCAACCATGGCCACGCTAATCCCTATTGCCGCAGAAGAGGATTGTATCAACGCGGCAAAAACTGTACCTATAAGAAATAACCATAGCGGAAATGTAACTCTGCTAAATACCCCTTCAAAAAAATTTACAATAATTTCGTTACTGCCCAGGGCGGAACTCATCATACCCAAGCCGACAAATAAAAGGCCGAATGTAATAAAAATATCTGCGATTTCAACTACTTTTTCTTTTCTTGCGGCAAGCCGCATTGCCGCACCAACAAAAACAAGAAACATTATAAAATATCTGATTCTGAATGTGGAAAACACAAACAAAAGCGATGTTAAGCTGCTGCCGATGTTTATGCCCATAACTAAGCCTGTAGCCTGAAATAGTGTTAACATACCGCAGCCGGCCAAGCTAATAATAATTACGGTTGTTGGAGTAGAAGATTGGGTTATCCCTACCATGCCTATGCCCAAGCCTACATTGGTAAACCGGTTTTTGCCTATTTTTTTGAAAAGCCTGTTTAGTTTTTCTGACGGTTTGCCAAATATTTTTGCAAGCATAACAATGGCAAACAAAAACACCCCAACACCAATAAATAACTCTAAAACAGAAGTTGTAACATCCCAAAACATGAAATCCACCCTTTGCAAAAATATAAAGTTAGCTTGAACTAACTACGCAATGTTAGCACAGGCTAACTTTTTCGTCAAGACTAAATTTTAAGGAGATACTTAAATGCGTTTTGTAACAAATGAACTAGATTTTTACCACTCTCATAACCCGCGCAGCTTGGTGAAAACTTACGGGAGCCCACTGTATGTATACAATGAAGATATCCTGCGCCAACGCTGCAAAGAAATGATGAACCTTTGTACTTATCCAAACTTCATCGTAAATTACGCAATGAAAGCCAATACCAACATTCACCTGATGTCCATCGTACGTGAAAAAGGGCTGCACATAGATGCAAGCAGCCCCGGGGAAGTGGTGGCCGCCATGGCCGCAGGTTACACCTCTGCCGAAATAATGTTTATTGTAAACAATGCGTCTGCCTGGGAGCTAAAATACGCCATTGACCTTGGTTTAATTATTAGTGTAGATTCCCTTTCGCAGTTAGAAGCCTACGGCAAGCTAAACCCCGGCGGTAAAATATGCTTGCGTTTTAACCCGGGGATAGGCGGCGGCCATCACGAAAAGGTAATAACAGCCGGAGACGGTACAAAATTTGGCATCATGCCCGGAGACATCCCGCAGGTTAAGGAACTTTTAACAAAATATAATTTACAACTTACAGGAATCAACCATCACATAGGCTCGCAAAACCGAGGAGATTTGTACTTAGACGGCGTCCATGAGCTTTTGACGATTGCAAGGCAATTCCCCGGGCTGGAATTTATCGACCTGGGCGGCGGTTTTGCAATTCCATACAATAAACAAGACGGCGAAAAGCCTATGGATTTGCAGGCACTTGGGCAATCCTTGGACAAATTTATGAATGAGTTTGTCGCAAGTTACGGTAAAAAAGTCACATTTATAGTAGAACCGGGCAGATATATTGCCGCCGAGTGCGGCGTGCTTCTTGGCACGATACATGCGATAAAAGATTGCGGCCATGCAAGGTACGCAGGCACAGACATGGGTTTTTCCGTGTTCGCCCGCACAACCCTTTACGATGCCCACCACGATGTAGAAATTTACCGGGAAGGCAATGCCCCTCTGGGTAATGATACGGAAATTATTAACATCGTGGGCGACCAGTGTGAATCCGGCGATTACATTGTAAAAGAACGCCGCCTTCCCCTACTCCGTGAAGGAGATGTTTTGGGCGTACTGGACACAGGTGCGTACGGGTACTCAATGTCATCCCAATACAACCACCGCCCACGCCCGGCAGAAATTTTGATACAATCCGACGGCAGCATTAAGCAAATCCGCCGTCGCGATACATTCGAAAGCATGCTGGAAAATATGAAGGAGCTGTGACATGAACACATTATGGTACCAAAGTGAAGCAGAAGTATGGGAAGAAGCATTACCCCTGGGCAATGGCCGTATTGGCGCGATGGTTTTTTCCGGTGTCTCATCGGAAAAAATTTGCCTGAACGACGACACATTATGGTCCGGCTACCCGAAAGACCATAACATCCCCGGCGCAGCGGAAGGCTACAAAATTGCTCAAAAATTGGCTATGGAAGGCAAGTACAAAGAAGCGCAGGAATATATAGAAGCACATCTTTTAGGGGAGAACACGGAACGATACTTGCCCATGTGCGATTTAGTTTTAGAAATGGATGAACACGAGGCAGAAATTACAAATTATCGACGCGAGCTTAACTTGGAAAACGCAATACACAGCTTGCAATACACAAACGCCGAAGGGATAGAATACAAAAGGGAATCATTCATTTCCGCCCCGGGCCAAGTTTTTGTTATGCGCCTGACCACAGATAACCCTTGCAATTTAAACTTAACAGCGCGGTTCGAATCAAAACTACACCATAGAATTACTGTTAACGGTAAATCCATGATAATTGACGGCATGACAGAAGGCCACGACGAAACAGACCTTACAAAACAAGGCATCCGTTTTTCTGCCATTGCCAATTTTGAGATTATCGGCGGCACAACAATGCAAGAAAATTCCACCCTGCGTATAGAAGACGCCACCGAAATAATTATCCGCCTATGCTGCCGCACTAATTTTGCGGACTCATTTACACCACCGGGTATGGCAAACATACCCTACTTCCAAAACGCAGAAAATGACCTGAACACTGCGTTAATGCAGGACTACCAAACATTAAAATCCCGCCACATCGCCGACTATCAAGACCTTTACAACCGCGTTGACATCAACTTCGGTAAATCCCTGTCTCACCTGCCCACCCCACAGCGGCTGGACGGCTGGGATTCCACAGAAGATGACCCGGGCATATTCGCCCTACTCTTTCAGTACGGCAGATATTTGATGATTTCCGGTTCACGCAAGGGCACACAGGCACTTAATTTGCAAGGTATATGGAACCCGCTCATGTTCCCGCCATGGAATAGCGATTATACAACAAACATCAACGCGGAAATGAACTACTGGCCCGCAGAGGTTACAAACCTGGCAGAGTGTCACGAACCGCTTATTTCACTAATAACAAGACTGCGTACAACAGGTGCCAAAACTGCCAAACTCCACTACAACGCAGGCGGCTTTACCGTCAACCACAACACAGACATTTGGGCAATGTCTACCCCGGTAGAATCTGTGCCGACATGTGCACGCTGGGCTTTTTGGCCCCTGGGCGCAGGGTGGCTTTCTGCCCATGCTTTTGAACACTACCAATACAACATGGACGAAAAATATCTACGCGAAACCGCGTTTCCAATTATTAAAGACGCCGCCCGTTTCTTCCTGGACGTGTTGGTAGAAGACACGGACGGCACATTAATTTTTGCCCCGTCAACTTCCCCGGAAAATGAGTTCATTCATGCAGGCGGCAAATATTCTGTAAGCAAAACCACTACAATGACAACGGCAATAATTAGGGAAACCTTGCAAAACGCCATTACATGCTGCAATATACTAAACTGTGAACAGGAATTTAAAGAAGAAGCAGAAGACGCGTTAAATCGCCTGCCCGCATATAAAATAGGCTCACGTGGGGAGCTGCTTGAATGGAGCGAAGAACTGCCCGAGGCAGAGCCAACCCACCGCCACACATCACACCTGTACCCGTTGTACCCCGGTAATGAAATTGTTCCAAATACACCCCTTGCAGATGCCTGTGCCAAAACCCTCGAGCTTCGCGGGGAAGAAAGTACCGGCTGGGCGTTGGCCTGGCGCATATGTTTGTATGCACGCATGTTAGACAGCGAACGTGCGTTTTCATTCCTTAAAAAGCAAGTGCGTCCATGCGAAAACCGGCGCGGCGGCTGTTATCCAAATATGTTTGGCTCTCACCCGCCGTTTCAAATCGATTCTAACTTTGGCGCGACAGCGGGTATTGCCGAAATGTTATTGCAAAACCCTCGCCCCGGTATTATTCATCTACTTCCTGCCCTACCAAAGGAATTGTCTTCCGGCTATGTAAAAGGCCTGCGGGCTAAAGGCGGCGTAACGGTTAATATCTATTTTGAAAACGGTGCATTAAAAAAGGTGGAGTTGATGTTGGACAAACACCTACCCGCCGGGGAAGTTACAGTTTTGCATGACGGCAAACAAACAGTTGCCAAGCTGGAGCCCGGGATAATCACAATTGTTTAACAAAATCATTTAAACAATATTCCCTTTTTTCCGCTTCAATGCCTTGCTCTGCCAAAAGTACGTACAACCATTCCAAATCTAAATCTGTATTCAATACTACCGCCCTTTTCCGGGCGGTTTCTTTTATGTCTAATCCTGTTTCCGCAGAAGTCTTCAAGCACCGCAAAATTTCCTCCTGGCGAAACTGAGGATTATTGCTTACATGCCATGCTGCCCTTGGCAAACCGTCTGTTAAAAACAATACCCGCAGTCCGCAATCTTGTGGGAAAACAACCCAAAATGCATCCATACTTTGGTTTGTATAATAACGAAACAGAAAATGTTCCAAAGTATCCAGGCACTTTAATTTATGCGGGCTTCCAAACAATGCAAGACCTGTTTCGGCAATTTTATCGGCAACACTTATTGGCAGTGCCGTAATAAAAAAGCGCATCACACCATTTGCATTAACAAATACGGCTCCATCAAATATATGTGTATTCTCATTCATTTTTTCGCCAATTGGAAAAGCTGCTTTGACTAAATCCCACTTATCACCATGAACCGGTTTATGGTCTATATCTACTACACGTATTGCGGTTTGCCGTACATTTGCAACCAATATGCCGGGTTTGCCCTTGTACACGGCACTTTTATCCGCATTTTGGTTTGCCGAAAAAACATTCACATTTTCAGATGTTACTTCGGCATAATATTTTTTTATCACTTTATGTCCCCCGTTATAGTGTTTTACGAAGTATAGCATTTGATTGGCACAAAAAAAAGACCTCTTGCGAAGTCTTTTTTAAATTTACTTGTTTACTTGTGTCCAAACCACATCGCCGATAATTGGCAATTTGAAATCTTCCCCTTGATACGCTTTGTATACAAGGAAAACTAGGCTGACAAATGACAGTAAGCTGATGATGGCAATGGCCGGGCTTACCAGTAGCCCCAAAATCCAGCCAATAAGCGGTAAGCTTCTTATAAGCCTTAATACCCAGGTTACAATCATAATTAGGGTGAACCATAAAGTAGACTGCATCGCGTGGAAACGTACAAATTTATTTCCCCGCTCCATAATTAGTACCGCAATGCCTGAAAAAGGGCCAAAAATGTAACTAAGTGCGGCAACAAGATTTTGATCTAATCCAAAGATTGATTTCATACATATACCTCCTTGTAAGTCTTTAATAACATATACGTTACAATTTGAGGAAAGTATGTTTTTCCTAAAATAAATTTTACCATCTGTTTTCTATGCTTGTAAGCATACGGGCGGTACCTTGCGGACGATGTTGAGGGAAATGCTCGCGTACATTGGTCAGCATCTCGTGAGCTTCCTCCAGCCTCTCTTCTTCATAGTAAATTTGACCCAGCATAAACCATAAATCTCGCCATTGGGTTGTAACGCCTTCTTCCATAAAGCGATAGGCCAACTCTAAGTTAATTAACGCAAGAGAGTAGTCGCTTGCAGTAAACGCCCGCTGTCCTTCGTTAAAATAAGCTGATGCCAATCGCGGGTACGCGCTTCTGCGAATTGCATCTATACGGTCACGGATATCAAAAGCCATACCGGTGGTGTCTAGCTCATCAAGAACATCAATGGCCTCTTGAAGCTGATTATCTTGGTAAAGCCAATCTGCCTGATGAACAATATTTATACGGCCTTGAAGCTCAAGAATATCTTCTAAACCTCTAATTGTCTCGTACTTGGAATAAACTACTGTTTGCAACTCGTCTTTGTCTGCTAAAATTGCCTCTACTTCGGCTTGATGAACCGCAGCTGCCTGAACAGCATCTTGCTCTAATCTGGCAATTTCACGTTCATGTTCACTTTGAAACGCGGGATATAACAGAAAATAAATAATTGCTAACGTACTAACCACACCAATAATAAATGTTAAAATTTCTGCAATGTGAAAATTGGTAGATTTTTTCTCTTTGATACTCATTGCCTTGTATGGGCCAACGCTGTAAGGAGCCGGCGGAGCAAGGCTTTCTATTGGCTTGGTTATGAATTTTGTAGGAGAAGTTGCGTATTTGGGAACTTTACCTTTTGGGCTAAGAATAGAGTAATAATTTTGAGCTATAGGATTTTCTACATCAATTAAAAGCACACGTTCAACCATAGTTAACGCGCGTTCTTTATCATTTTGTATTAAGTGACATAGGGCAAGTAAATTTAAAGCGTCAACAAACCTGGGATTGTTTTCTAGTGCTTTTTTTAGCTGAATAATGGCCAAGTCATCACTCTTTTGTTTGATATGGCCCAATGCATAATTATACATTGTTACAGCGTCATTCATTTTTTCTAACGCACGGGGGTGTTTATTAATACGCTCCAGGTACCCTTCCGCAGGGTTATCTTTGGTTAATAATGAATTGCTTATAACCCAATGCTTCAAAGCTTCGCCAATATGCCCAACTTCAAAATGCGCTAACCCCAAAAGGTTGCGGGCATCGATATTGTTTTTGTTTATAGCCAGACTTTTTACTAATAGTTCGATCCCCTGTGTGAGATTCGATTTTTTTATTTTTTCCAAACCTTGATTATAGAACCTGTTTGATAAATGAACAGAGCGTCTATACAAAACCGTATCAATTCTGCAATGAGGGCAATTACTGCCGAATTCGTAAATGGTTTTACAGTTTGGACATTGCATGTCTATAATCGGCCTCCGTCATATATGGACGCCTTATCGGAAATATATTGTAATAATTCCAAGATGTCGTGTATTTCGTCCTTAATGCCCTCTTCAACCTCGTCAACAGTGCGGACGGGTTTATACTTGCCTATCTCATCTTTAAAATCAATCATAAGGCATCTCCTCTCAAAAACCTGTGTTTCTATAACTATTCTACCATACTCGCAAAGGTTCGCAAGGAAATAATGTAAAAATTATATTTTTTTTTGTAAAAATTTATATTTTTTATCGATTTGCAAAATTTATACAGCTCTTCTTTCGACAGTAAACCTCTCCGAGAGACCGTCTATAATTTCTTCAAACGCTATTTGAAGCATTGCCGGTTCTGTAACCTCTAACCATTCCTCGCCGCTGCCTTGTACAAAAAACATTATATGCACACCAAAACTTGTTTCTATAATTTCTGTATCACCAAAACTGCGAATTGGGTCAAAAATCCATGCGTCAAAAGACGGCGGCATTTCGCCGCGCCATATGTTTTCATATAAGCCGCCCCTATGAAGTGAATCTGTATCATCAGATCTTTCTGTTGCAAGGGCTGCAAAACTATCTTCTGTCGCCTCGCCGTTTTGCCATTCGGTATAAATTTCTTGCGCGGCTTGCCGCACTTCATCCATTTCAGCACTTGTAGCACCGTCGGGGAACATTATTAATATATGGCGGGCATCTACCGTAACTATGCTTGTATCGCGTACGCCCTCATTTAACGGGTCAATTTCCCTCCAATTTTCGTAGTAAAAAGCTTCCATTTCTTCGCGGGAAAAAACAATAGACTGTATCAGTTCGGTACGCCACAAGTGTATAAGCATATCCCGCTCTATATACCTCATGTACAATTCGAATGTCATGCCGGGAAGAACATCGCCTATTAATTCGTCAACGGTAACCCCGTCTTCCTCTGCAAGTTCATGCAGCATATTATCAAAATCTTCCAAAATAAGAAATTCTGAAAAACCTAGTTGAGTGCCGCTTTCAACAGCTTTGGCATATTGCATCATTAACTCTGCAACAGCATTGTGAATATAATCTGCCCATGTTTGTATTCCGTCAAAAAACATCTGCCCCTCTAAAGATCGGAATGGGTCAAAAGGTTCTTCGTTGGTGCGCATAAAATAATATTGATATTTTTCAAATTTCATTTCGTTAAAATAAAAATTGTATTCAACCACAGTAAGAACAACATCGCCAACGACTAATTCAAAAGAAAATGTAGAATAGTATGGTTCGGGCTCGTTTGCCCGCGCATTATTAGTATCCAACCCGTCTGCTGCATCGTTTGTCTGCCCGGAATTTCTTCCGCAAGCTGCAAGGCCAACAAAAACAGCTACTGAAATAACCAGTAGCAGCAGTTTTCGTATTACAAAATTTGCATTCTTATTCCTATTCAACTCATTCTCCTCTTTCGTTAATTAAATCACCCTGCGCGCAGTAACAAACCTTGGACGGTTATATGTGCTGTTAATGTCGCTTAATCTTACACCGGTATTCCATGTAGACGCATGAATCATTTGCCCGCCGCCAATGTACATACCAACATGAGTTATGTTGCCCCCACCGGGTGACGCCGAAAAAAATACAAGATCCGCAGGCTGCAGCGCATTGCGGTCTACATGCGTACCATTTCGTGCCTGGTCACGCGAAACCCGGTTTACGGTAATGTCAAAATTGCGTAAAACATATTGCATAAACCCGGAACAATCGAAACCCCTTGGGGTAGTTCCTCCAAACAAGTAAGGTGAGCCCAAGTACTGCTTTGCAAAGGCAACAATGTCTTCCCCTAGAGTTGAGGATGAAGTATACCGCACATGAGCAGTTTGCAATTCCACAAAATACGGAATATCCACATAAGATTTATCTACAAAAACAAGTTCGCCGTCATAAAATATACCAAACCAATTTTCAAACACAGAGATAACCGTTACGATGGTTTCGGCGTAAATGTGGCTTATACGTTCCCCGCCTTTTTCTACAGGCAAGTTATAAACGTACAGTGAGTTGTTGACAGTGCCCTGTGTCTCCGAAATTTTAACCCAATCGCGAGAAATATATACATTTTCGCTGTCATTGATGTTAGCACGAAAGAATTCGCCGCATACACCTAAAATCTCTACGGTGTGGCCGCGCCTTACTTGAAAGAGACGATTTGTGTCGTTAATTTCTGAATAAGCACGGACATTAACTACTTCACCGGTAACTACGCCGCGGGTAGCGGCATTAACAGTTGTGGGAAATAACAGTGTACACAGCACAAAAAGTCCTATGTATACACCCTTCATTAGTACAGATTTCATTACTTACATCCTCCCTCAAATGAATGATGACATTCACGTTACAGGGATGTTAACAAAATATTAATACAATGTCAACCTTTTTATCTTAGACTTTCACGACAAACGCATGAAGCGAAATCCGAAACAGAAAAACGTCTACAAGCAAAGATTCAACGTGAGTTCCGCAGCACGGTAGAAATGAGCACACACTGAATGCCGCAAGTAATCAAAGGTGAAGGGTTCTTTTTTTTTGAAAAATAATAAATAAATATGTA
>WQTQ01000179.1 GCA_009786175.1 Bacillota bacterium
TCCTTGTGCATTATCTGAGCAAGGTAGCCCAACCCCATTATTAAGTGAAGCTGTTCGGACAGGTAGCGTTCAATAAACGCTATATCTTCCGGGGAATTTACTATTACGTATAATTTTTCCCCATCAATTTTATGATGAAAAAAATCCACTATTTTGAAACCATCATGCAAGTTCCATTCTTTGTTAACATCAAAATTGGCATAATGCATACCACTGACTTCGGAAGCACACTTTAGCCCCCGATTGTCACAGGCCATTAAAATGGGCCGCGCCAGCGCGTAAGGGACAAGGCGTTTATACACAACGGTTTCATCAATTTTTGCTATGGCACCGTTCATAGTTATTTTGGCGTCAAATAATCCCGAAGGGGCAATCCGTTCCGCGCTGCCGCCCCGGCCTGTTGCGTATACAATTTTTATACCCGCTTCCCGGCATTTACGCAGAACGGCTTGTGTATAGTCGGAAATAGTCTTGTCCACCCTTAACAGGGTGTCATCCAGGTCTGTTACAATCATTTTTATGTTCGCGTTCATTGGCAATTCTCCTCTTTAATCAAACAACACTTCCCATTTTTCGTAATTATACGCATCAAAACACATTTGAATTTGACTGTGGGCAACCTTAGCTTCATTTATCACAGGCAGTTCGTCAATGGCAAAAAAACCACGGGCCGTGGTTTCGTTATTTGGCTGGAAACCGCCGTCCGCAGTAATTGCGCACAACACAAATATTTTGACGATTCCATAAGCGTACTTGGGGAAGTTATGTTTATTCCTGTCTTGCACGGCAATAGGCCTTACGGGACTAACGTCAAGTCCCGCTTCTTCCTTAACTTCCTTGACTATATTTTCTGCAATGGACTTGTTGTAATCTACCCAGCCGCCGGGCAGTGCCCACTTGCCCTGTTCTTCTACCAGCAGTATTTTATTGCCGCAAAACACTGCCGCACGGGTATCAATTTTTGGGGTTTGGTATCCGGTTTCGTTGCAAAATACGTCTTTGACAACATCAAGGGGAAGTTCTGTTTTCATGCTCATTATTTGGGCGGATATTTCCCGTATCCGCTCAAACCGTTCTTTGTCGTACTTATCTGTTGTGTAGGTTAGGCCATTTTGTGCAATGGCCTGCAATTCCATGGATAAATCTATAAGAATGTCCAGGCCGTTGGTCATGTGCGCCTCCAAATGTTTACCTAAAATAAATCATAGGGTCTACCCGCACGCCATTGCGGCGGATTTCAAAATGCAAGTGGGGGCCTGTGGACCTGCCTGTGGACCCTACGTCCGCAATGTGCTGGCCGCGGGTAACCCGCTGGCCTGTGCTTACCCTGTTTAGGGAATTGTGGGCATACAGTGTGCTGTAAACCGCGCAGTGGTCGATAATAATGTAATTGCCAAAACTGGGGCTGAAGCCCGCAATACGTACAATACCATCTGCGGCAGCAACAATTCGCGTACCTGTGGGCGTGTTGGCAATGTCAATACCGCCGTGATACTCGCGCACGCCAAAAATCTCGCGCCAGCCAAAGCCGCTGGAAATAACATGGGAAGATGGTACCGGCCAAGTAAAATCACCGTCAGAACGGATTAGGTTTGCCTGCTGCAATGCCCGCTGCCGCTCTTCCTCTTGGCGGCGCAGTTCGGCTTCCCGGGCCAGACGCGCCTCCTCTTCCTCTGCGGCACGTAATTGAACTTCTACCACACCAAACAATTCGTCCAAAGCCCTCTCTTCGTAGTAATACAACTCCAAGAGTAACTGGGCCTGGGTCTCGTCCTCATACATTCTGTCCAGCATGGCAGCATTGGCGTCTTGAGCATATTCCAGTGCCGCAACCGCAACTTGCTTATCTTCCTGGAAACGCTCGAATGAGGCATGCAGCCGCGTAAGCTCGTCCACTTTATTTGCTACATTAGCTTCGGCTGCTTCCATTGTTTCAAGTATTTCCTGGTCGAACTGCGCCACAGAGCGCACATGCTCTAACCTTACCAAAAAGTCTACAAAACTTGTGGACTGGACCAAAACTTCTAAGTACCCGGCGCGGCCTTGCTCGTGCATTGCCCGAAGCCGTGCCCTAAATAATTCTTCCTGTGCGTCGCGAAGGGCCCGCGCTTCCGCCAGTTCTATTTCCGCATATTCCATGTTTAGTTCCGTTTGCAGCAGAATAAACCCGATTTCTTCCAAGTCCAAATAGGCATCTACAATCCGCTGGTTGTAATACTGCATAATTTCAACAAGTTCCATAATTTCATGCCGCATACCTTCAAGCAGTGTTTGGGATTCCTGTATTTGAGCCCGCGCCTGGCTGCGTTGCCGGGCAATTTCATCACGCTGCCGCTGCAACTCCGCAACACGGGACGCACTAATTTCCGCCGTTGGCAAAAACATCAGCACTGTTACAAGTATCATAAAAAACGCAACAAATTTTCTTTTGCTCATGCCACCTTACTTCCCTTCCAATGCTGTCTCCACCGGTGTAACATACACTGTCTTATGGCTGTCGTAAATTACAAAACCCGGCTTGGCCCCGTTGGGTTTACGCACATGGCGTTTTGCCACGTAATCTACGGGCACTTGGGTAGAATTCCTGGCCTTGCTGTGGAATGCCGCCAAGTTTGCCGCTTCTAAAATGGTAGTGCCCGGCAGCTCTTTGCCGCCTGTAATTACAATTACATGAGAGCCGGGAATGTCTTTTGTATGCATCCATATGTCATGGTTGTTAGCCATTCGCAAGGTCAAGTTGTCGTTTTGGGTATTATTTTTGCCAACGTATATGTCAAAGCCGTCGGATGAAATATAATGGAGCGGTTTTGCGGCTTGGGCCGCTTTTTTATTTTTAGATTCCGTACGGCGTTTGGCAAAGCCCTGGGTAGCCAGTTCCGCACGGATTTCCGCAATGTCCGCTTCGTCTGTAATGGTTTCCATGGCTATGGCAACGCTGTCCAAGTATGTTAAGTCTTCTAAATTTTTTTCTATTTGGTCTTGCAGCGCGGCATAAGTACGCTTTTGTTTATTATACTGTTTGAAATACCGCTGAGCGTTTTCCGCAGGGGTTAAGGTTGGGTCCAAGGTGATTTCCATTGGCTTGTTATCGTCGTAGAAATTCTGTGCCGTAAAAGTATCCGCGCCTTTTCCTACCGCGTACAAATATGCCGTTAGCAGCTCGCCCTTAATCCGCAAGGTGTCACGGTCTTTTATCTCTTCCAGCGTCCGTTCGTACACAAATGATTTTTTGCGGCACCTTTCTTGGTGGGTGGTTATCAGCTTGCGTAGGTCAACTGTTTTTTGGCTGATACGGTAGGCTTCGTCCCGGCGGGCGTAAAAGGCTTCCAGCATAGCCGATGGGGAATCGAAAGCTTCCGCTTCGTACCCATCGTAGGTAACCATCGGCAGTGTGGAAATATCCACAGCCTTGCCTTCGCCGTTCCAGTAAATGTTATACGAAAATTCGCCATTTGTCACTTGTTTTATAGTATCAGAAAAAACCCCGTACAGTCTTGCTTGCTCTTCCCCTGTCAAATCCTTTGTAAAAGTATCATGAGGGACTTGGGCGCGGGTGCAAATTTCTGTGGAAAGTATGGGGCTGATGCCGTTTAGACGTTGATATATTGCCGGTTGAAGCTTAAGGTTACCGGCAGAAATAGCTTGGATAAAGCTTTCCCGGGACGTAATGCCCATTGGGTTTTGCTTGTCCGGCGAAGGCGGGCGGGAATAAGCCATACCGGGCAAAATAGGACGCACAGCACTAACCGATGGGGATACGTGCTTGATTGCGTCCAATATTTTACGGTTTGCATCCAGCAGCATTATGTTGCTGTGCTTACCCATTATTTCTATGGTCAATATTTTTACAGATTTATCGCCCATTTCGTCCAGGGCCTCTATGTGAAACTCTACAATGCGTTCAAACTCCGGCTGCACAATGTCCACAATGCGCCCGGATGTAAGGTGCTTGCGTAAAACCATGCAAAACATAGGTGCCTTTAGCGGGGCAGTCTTACTTTGAGAAGTAAAATTAACCCGCGGCGCGCCTGCGTTTGTGGTCATAAGTAATTTGTAATTTTTTCTGCTGCCGCGCATGTTAATAAAAATCTCGTCCGGCTCCGGCTGGGATATTTTATCTACGCGGCCGCCAAGTATTGTTTGTGAAAATTCGTGTACTACGCTTGCAATGGCTGCTCCGTCGAATGGCATTTTATTTCAATCCTATTCTCTTTTTCGTAATTTGTACACGGCAAAAATACCGCCGCCCGTAAATACTAACACAACCACAGCCATAATCGCAACAATTGTATTGCCGCGCCCGGTTTGGAATTTTTCAATAATAAGGGACCCGGTAGCTACACCGTAAAAATGGGATACTTCATTACCGTCTTCAAAAGTATAAAAGTCTCCTACTGCCCGGCCTGCCCTGCCCTCCATACCCCATTTATAGAATTCAATTTCCTCCACGTCCTCTGTTGCGGGGAAAATTGGCACACCCCCAAAGGATATAATTGGTTGATGGTGTGTTGTTTGTTCAAATGTCCGTTGTGGCGAAAAATACCCAACCATCCAAATTAACACGGCAATTAAAGAAACCGCGGCGGCCACCCAAGGGGCAAACCGGCGGAAGGTTGGTTGTTTTGGCTTTGCGGGGCGTGGCGGAATTTTATACACGTCATTATGGATGTGAGTTTCTACATATTCCATTAAATTTTCGTGGAAGTCCATTGGCGTGTCTACATCCGGCAGGTTTCGCACTTCCTCCAAAAACCGCGAGTATTTTTCAAATTCCGCAACACAAAGGGCACATTTATGCAAATGCGCTGCCACTTCCGCGCAGGCGGCGTCCTCTAGGGCATCTTCACCGTGCAGGCTGTCGTAGTATTCCGAAAACAGAGCTTGAATGTCGTTACATTTCACAATAATCACCAATTACTAAAACGTAGAAAATCCGCGATTGTTCCCGGGTAACAAGCCAACTTTTCAACTGGTCGGATTTTCTTACCAGTTGAAAACTAAAACTCAAAATTATCCGGGTCCGGCCCTACTCGCTGGTCTTTGTTTAGTCCGTCAATGGCGGCAATTTCTTCCGGTGTAAGTTTAAAATCAAAAATATCAAAATTCGCTTGTATACGGCTTGGGGTAACGGATTTTGGAATGGTAACGATCCCAAGGTCTATATTCCAACGCAAAATTACCTGCGCCGTAGATTTACCGTATTTATTTGCAATCTCAACCAGCACATCGTTAGTTAGTAAATTTTCTTTTACGTCCATCACCCTGCCGCCGCCAAGGGGGCTCCATGCCTGGGGGATTATGCCTTCTGCTTTGCACATTTCCAACAGCGGCTTTTGCGACAAATATGGGTGTAGCTCTACTTGGTTTACCGCAGGCACCACGCTCCATACCTTTTTTGCCGCCGCAACATGGTGGCTTTGCCAGTTGCTTACACCAATTGCTTTGGCACGCCCGGTTTTATAGATTTTTTCCATTACAAGCCAAGAATCCACATAACATTCCTTTACGGGCCAATGTACCAGGTACAAGTCTACATAGTCCATGCCAAGGTTTTTCAAGCTTTGTTCAAACTCTTCTTCAATTTTACCTTCCCGCTGGCCGGTGTTCCACAGCTTTGTTGTGATAAATAAATCTTCCCGCTTTAACCCGCTTTCTTGCACGGCCTTGCCTACAAGATCCTCGTTGCCGTAGCAAAATGCGGTGTCAATGCTCCTGTAGCCCGCTTCCAAGGCAGAAAGTATCGGGCTTTTATCCTCTGTAATGTTAAAAACCCCAAAACCCAGCATCGGCATTGTTGCGCCTGTGTTTAACTTCACATAATCCATTAATGTCAATCCCCTTTCCCATAAAAAATTTGTTATGGATACAGTGACATTTCCTAAAGAATTTGTCAAGAGTTTTAGGTTGATGTATAATCCTAAAATATAAAGCCGTGTGGGAAGGTTGATGTTGATGGGTTTACGCGTTGGGCAAGGGTACGATGTTCACAAATTGGTAGAAGGGCGCAAGCTGGTACTTGGCGGGGTAGAAATCCCCTATGAAAAAGGGCTGCTTGGCCATTCCGACGCGGATGTACTTACCCACGCCATTATGGACGCCCTTGTTGGTGCGGCAGGCCTTGGGGACATTGGCCGCTGTTTCCCGGATACGGATGAGAAGTATAAGGACATTTCCAGCCTGTGTCTGCTGGCAGATGTAAAATTGCTGCTGGAAAAAGACGGCTGGCAAGTTGTTAACATAGACGCGACTGTGGTGGCCCAAGCCCCAAAACTTTTGCCATACAGAAGTGAGATGATAGAAAATATCGCAAATACGCTGGGCATGCCGGAAGAGGATGTGAATGTAAAAGCCACCACGGAAGAAGGGCTGGGCTTTACGGGTACGGGGGAAGGCATGGCGGCGTATGGGGTTTGCTTGATAGATAGGAGCGGAACAAAATGAGTGAATTATCAAACCCTAAAAACGACGACGACAAAAACTACATCCTGCGCCGTGCGTTATTACTGCGGAGTCTGTGTAAACGTAAATTTGGGTTTAATGAAGACGCAACCGCTCCCGTAAGCCCCAACATCATCCGCGCAATGCTGCACTTACCGTCACGCTCACAGCTTTCCCTTCATGTAGACGCGGACGCTTTCATCAAGTTAGTTTTGGATAATTAATTCAGTTGGTCCCAAAATTGGACCAACTAAAAAATACCACACATCCCCGGAAAGGAATAACAAAATGAGAATTTATAACACAATAAACCGTCAAAAGGACGAATTCATCCCCATCACACCCGGCAACATAAAAATGTACACCTGCGGGCAAACCGTGTACAACGATATTCACATGGGCAACGCGCGGTTTTACGTGGTTTACGATGCCATCCGCCGCTACTTGGAATACCGCGGCTACAACGTGGAATATGTGCAAAACTTTACGGACATCGACGACAAAACCATTCAGCGGGCCCGCGAGGAAGGCATTACCACAGAGCAAATTGCGGAAAAATACATTGCAAGCACCAAGGCAGATTTAGCCGCGCTAAATGTAAAACCCGCTACCTTCAACCCGCGCGTAACCGAAGAAATACCCGCGATAAAAGAAATGATTTCGCAACTGATAAGCAGCGGCCACGCATATGAAAACAACGGTACCGTTTACTACGCCGTAGATTCGTTTGCGGACTATGGCAAGCTCTCCAAGAAGAACATCGACGACTTAGAAGCAGGCGCGAGGGTAGAAGTTGAACAGAACAAAAAGAATCCTATGGACTTTGTACTGTGGAAGCCCGCAAAACCCGGCGAACCAAGCTGGGAAAGCCCATGGAGCAATGGCCGCCCGGGCTGGCATATCGAATGCTCTGCCATGATTCGCAAATATCTTGGGGATCAAATTGACATACATGGCGGCGGTACGGATTTGATTTTCCCCCATCACGAAAATGAAATTGCACAAAGCGAAGCTGTAACAGGCAAAAACTTTGCAAACTATTGGATGCACTGCGGCATGATAACTGTTGACCACAAAAAAATGTCTAAATCCCAGGGCAATTTTGCAACTCTCAAAGAAGTTGCGGAAAAATACCCCTACGATGTAATACGGTTTTTTATTTTGAGTGGGTATTATCGCAGCCCGATGGAATTTACAGATACTGTGCTAACTGCGGCACAGCAGGGGCTTAACAGGATTAAGAATTGCTACAGTAATATTTTACATGCGATAGAAACCGGAAAATACAGAATGCGTATGGACTATCTGATTTTCGAATATGATTGGGAAAAATCGCAGATTAATGATGTCAAAGCGTATGTAGAGAATTTTATGCAGGCCATGGATGATGACTTTAACACTGCCGACGCGATAACAGCTGTTTTCGAGCTGGTTAAATACACCAACACTACAATTTTTAAGTATGATTACCCTTACGAACATGTCCTGTATTTAGTCCACGATAAGCTTACACTATTAATGGACATCCTTGGCATAAGCCTGAACCAACCTAAAGACGAATCAGAAGACAACAGCTTCGCCGATAAAATCGAATCCCTAATCGCCGCACGCAAAGCCGCACGCAAAGCAAAGGACTTCGCCGAAGCAGACCGTATCCGTGACGAAATTGCAAGCCTGGGCGTAGTACTGGAAGACACAAGGGAGGGCGTACGTTGGCACAAGGCGTAGCAGAATTCGCCTACTTAGGCGACGCGGTATTTGAACTAATGGTACGTGACATGCTGCTAAACCAAGGCGTACCCTTCCGCGACATGAGCCGCCGGGCAAAGGATTATGTATCCGCCGTAGCCCAAGGTGCCATGTATCACAAAATTTTTGACGCGCTTACGGAAGAAGAGCAGTGCATAATGAAACGGGGGCGCAACTTGCACAGTGCGTCCCGGGCTAAAAGCGCAGGAGTTTCCGAATACCGCCATGCCACGGGGCTGGAAGCACTTTTCGGGTACTTGCACCATAAAGGGGACTTTGCCCGGCTTAACCAAGTTTTTGAATTGTGTATAGGAGAGAAAACAAATGAACCGCAAACATGAGAAACCTGCAAACCGCAAAGGTGACAAGCCGCCCTTTCGCAAAAACCAACGCCCAACCTACGGCAAAGATAAACCGGCTGTAAATGAAGACGAAAACTTTATCGAGCCCGCCAACCTAATACTTGAGGGGCGCAAAGCCGTACTGGAAGCATTAAACCACGAAAAGCCCATTGACCGGATACTTGTACGTTGCGACAGGGGCAAGCAGGTGGAAGGCACCTTGCGCCTTATCGTGGCAAAGGCACGGGAACTAAAAATTGTTGTACAGGAAGTAGAGCGGCCAAAACTGGACGAACTTTCCGAAACCGGTCACCACCAAGGGATAATGGCCCTTAGCCCTGCTGTGCCATACGTAGAAGTTGCGGACATTTTACAAATTGCAAAAGACCGCAACCAGCCCCCGTTTATCATTATCCTGGACGGCGTAACAGACCCCCACAACCTGGGCGCGGTAATGCGCACGGCAGAGGCTGGCGGTGCCCATGGCATTATCATACCTAAGCGGCGAGCCGTTGGGCTAACGGGTACCGTGGCCAAAACTTCTGCCGGGGCAATAAACCACATTGCCGTGGCAAGGGTTAACAACATAACCCGCACCTTGGACGAACTTAAAGCCGCAGGCGTGTGGATTGCCTGCGCAGACATGGGCGGTACAAGCCTGTACGAGGCAGATTTAAGCGGCCCTATTGCACTGGTTTTTGGCGCGGAAGGTGAAGGCGTAAGCCGTCTTGTGGCAGAAAATTCTGACTTTACCGTTAGCATCCCAATGCTTGGCAAAATCGGTTCTTTAAACGTATCTGTGGCCGCGGGTATTATCGCCTACGAAGTTGTACGGGCCCGTACTGTCGGTAAAAAATAAAATGGCCGCCCATTATTTACTGGTGGATGGCTACAATGTAATCCACGCAAACAAAGAACTTGCCGCCCTTGCGGCGGACTCGCTGGAAACGGCCCGTAAAAGGCTAAGCGATGCCCTATGCGAGTTTAAGGCACTTAGCCGGTACCGCATAATTTTGGTGTTCGACGCCCACCTTGTAGCGGGTGGTATTGGCAGTGTGGAAGAGTATCACAACATAAAAATTGTGTTTACCAAGGAAGCGGAAACCGCCGACCATTACATCGAAAGCGCGGCGTACAAACTGGGCAAGAAAAACGACCGTATAACCGTAGCCACTTCCGACGTGTTAGAGCAGGTAATAATCCTTGGGCAGGGCGCGGCGCGGATTTCTGCGGAGGATTTATGGTTGGAAATTGAGAATACAAAGGAAGATGTACGTGTCCGCTACGTTCGCAACCGCCCAATAAAAAAGAACCCCATCGAAAGCCTTCTGGACAAGGAAACCGCAAGGATATTTGAGGAGATGCGTTATGGAAAATGACATAACAAATGACGAACTGCTTGTGGCAAAAGCCCGCAAAGGTGACACCAATGCCTTAGAGCTTCTTATGCACAGCTTCAAACCCCTGGTTAAATCCAAGGCAAAAGACTACTTTCTTACCGGCGGCGACTTGGAGGACTTAATCCAGGAAGGTATGATTGGCTTGTACAAAGCTTTTCTGGATTTTGACCCGGCAAAAAATGTGAAATTTGCCTCTTTCGCCGGCCTTTGCGTGGTGCGTCAAATACAAACGGCGATAAAAGCCGCAAGCCGTCAAAAACACATGCCCCTTAACTCGTCCCTTTCACTACATCGGGAAACTACCAACGAAACGGAGCTTGATAAAATCCCGGACAGCAGAATAAACGACCCGGAAGCCCTAATTTTAAGCCGCGAGGCCTACAAAAATATTGATGATTTTATACATGACAAGTTAACCCCTCTGGAATACGACGTACTTACCCTTCATATGGAAGGGAAGACTCATTTGGAAATCGCGAACGCTTTGGGCAAAAATATGAAGTCTGTAGACAATACTTTACAGCGCATACGAAGGAAAATTGCCAAGGCTATTGTGCTGTAAAATAATCCACAATGCCCAAGTAAATACCCCAGGCCATCTTTTCCTGGTATGCTTCACTAGATAATTTTTGCCGTTCGTTGTAATTTGTCAAAAAGCCGCATTCCACAAGCACTGCAGGCATTTCTGTCTGTTTTAGCACAAAATAATTGCTGTTGGCCCTTGGTTTAAATTTGTTCCCGCTGTCTACAAATTCTTTTATCCGGTTTTGCACCAGGTTGGCAAGCTTTTGACTGTTGTCGGATTCGTTAAAGAAAAAGACTTGCGCCCCTTTTACGTTGGGCGTCGCATAAGAGTTTTGATGAATACTGATAAATATATCTGCGTTGCTGGTATTGGCTATAAGCCGCCTTACGCTCATGTCACCGGACTTGTTGTTGGCAAGGTCGGAATCGTCTATGCGCGTGATAATAACAGTTGCCCCGCCCTGCTCTAAAAACACTTGCAATTTTTTGGCAATGTTAAGGTTTATGTCCTTTTCTTCCACTTTACCGCTAACCATACCGGGATCCCACCCGCCGTGGCCCGCGTCAATTACAATTATTTTGCGGCTAAGGGGCAATTGGTGAGCAGACACTGCAAACGGAGCATTACAAAGTACACATAATAAAAACAAGATTAATTTCATAATCCACCTCGTACAATATTCTGCATTTATGATACTCGAAGTGGATTTTTTTATTCCTATGCGATAAAATGTAAATCAATTCAAATGAAAATGAGGTAATCCATGAACATTTTAATTATTGACGGCCACGGTGGCGGCCTTGGAGCCCAGCTGGTTTCCGCCGTAGTGAAAAATTTCCCGGAACATAAGGTACGCGCAGTGGGTACAAACAGCACCGCAACTGTGGCAATGATAAGGGCCGGTGCTAAAGAAGCCGCCACAGGCGAAAATGCCGTAATAGTAGGCTGCAGAACAGCGGATATTATTATTGGCCCCGTTGGGATTGTAATTGCCGATTCGTTACTTGGGGAAGTCACCCCAAAAATGGTGGTTGCCATAGGGCAAAGCCAGGGGAAGCGGCTGCTAATACCAATTAACCAGTGCGATAATATAATTGTAGGCGTATCAAACGTGCCTGTAAGCAAGCTGCTGCAAAGCGTTGTGGCATTCATAAAAGAAGAAAGCGCGGGTGCATCGGATGTATAATATGTCACAAATAAAAAAATACGTGATTACAGCCATGTGTATCACTTTATGTACTGTTTTGCCGCTTGTTCTTCATGCGGTACCCGGGGCCGGAAGCACTATTTTGCCAATGCACATACCGGTTTTATTGTGCGGGCTTATCGCAGGGCCGTATTTTGGGCTGCTGGCCGGGCTTTTGGGGCCGCTGCTTTCCAGTTTTATAACGGGGATGCCCCCCATGGCCTACGCGCCAATAATGATGACGGAACTTGCCGTATACGGCGCAATTACGGGCTTGCTAATCCGCCTTGTACGCACCAAAAATAATTATTTTAACATTTATGCCGCACTTATTCCCGCTATGGTTGTGGGGCGCATTATAACCGGTATTGCCCGGGCACTTTTTTTTACCCCTGCAGCGGCCAACGAAACAACTCTTTTAGCCTGGTGGATAACAAGTTACTTCATCACCAGCTTACCGGGGATTATTATCCAACTGATTTTACTCCCCATAATTATTGTGGCCCTGGAAAAAGCAAACCTTATTCGGAAGTAAGCATGTCCGCCTTCATCCTGTAGTATACCACCAGGCTGGCGGCGGCGTTATCTTCCAGGTACCCAATACCAACGTCGGACAGCCCGTACATCCCTTTAGAAACCTTTTCAAACCAGCCCAGCATATTTGTCCGCAGCAGGTAGCTTGCGTCTTTCTCGCAGCCAAGTTTTACTAACTCTTTTGGGCTGGCCGCGCCCTTTACCTCCAGCAAGCAAGCAATGCGAACGCACCGCTCCCGGTAGGCGGTGTTAATTTGCGTTTTGGTTGTCCCCCCCGTAGAGTCTACAGACCGCCCTGCGATTTCTTTTTTTAGGGCAGCTGTTTTTTTATTTTTTTTGTCGTCCTTGCCAACAGGGAAAATAATAATTTCCGCGTACTTTGCCGGGGTGTCCAGGGCTACAGTAATAAGCCCCAACTGCAGTTTTTTCACAAGTTTTTGTAATTTACGAAAATTGCCATCCCGCGCGTTTTTAGGGCGTGGAATGGCAACAAAAACCCAGCCGGTGGCCGTCTGACGCTCCATGGCTTGGTAAATTAGTGTAATATTTGCAGAAAGCTTCATTTCTACAATCCACAAAATATCGTCCTTAACGGCGGCAATGTCGCAGCCCTTCACTTCGCCCCGCACAGTAAAACCCTGTTCCGTTAGCAATTTGCGGATTGGTTCGTACATATCCGATTCTTTAAATTTCATACTACCGCCGTCTGCCCCTGCTTGCCAGTAAAATTAACACCCGCAAGAAAATATTGATAAACGCCAGGTACAGCGTAAGCGCACCGTGAATGGCCAAGTTACTTGCCAAAGCTTCCTGTTCCCAGGTTAGCGTGCCGTCCGGGTTGTCGCCGTAAAGGGCAACCTGAGCGTAGCAGTTTTTAATTCTGTTGGTGTGGTAGGCAACCAGGCCCAAGAATATCCCCAAGCCGCCAACAATTATAATAAATTCCAAAAAAGTGTTGCCCAAAAACCAGTTTGCGACACCGGCAATTATTACACCAAAAAGCCCCATAATAAGCAGGTTGCCAATGTTGGTCAAATCGCTTCTTGTTACAAACCCGTAAACTGCCATAACGCCAAAGCTAACTGCCGTAATGCCAAATGCAGCCACCACCGTAGACATACCCACATAGTACGCGCCAAAAATGTAAACTATCAGGCCGAAAGTAAGCCCGTTTAGCGCGGCGTAAACTACATACAGCAACTTGGCCGTAGACGGATGCATCCTGTGAACCCGGGCAGACATAAAAAATACCAGCACAAATTGCACGATTACAATTGCCAAAGTAAACTCTAGTGCCGTGGCTATAAACTGAGCAAAAGCCATACTTGCGTTTGTGCCAACAACAATGGCCACGGTAGTTAGGGTTGTAACCAACAGGCCAAAAAACATCCATCCAAACACTTTTGCCACGTAGGAATTTATTGCGTATTCCTCTAGCAAGCTAATGTCTACAAAATTGTCCGGGTCGTAGTACTCGTGTTGATTCATAAAAAACCTCCCATAATGTGATTGATTTTATTTTGCTCTAAAAAATTGCTCTTTACCCTCTATTCTCCACTTCAAGCCCCCGTCCAATATACACTCTTCCTTCCCCACGCGCTTGCAAAACCTCTTTTTGTGGGGTACGGGTATCTGCCAATGCGTAATTTACTTTCTCCCGAGTGCTTACGTTTACAAATGAAATTGGTAAACCTGCCGAAGCAAAAAATGATTTCCCTGTTTGAAGTTGAAAATGCAGGTGTGGTTCCGACGTATTGCCCGAGTTACCACACTTGCCAATAAGTTGACCTTGCTTTACCACATCGCCAACCCGCACGGGAATACTGCCCGGGATAAGATGGGCGCAAACGCTAAATTCCTTTTCTCTGTGCTGTATGACTATGAAATTGCCCCGTATGTCCCATGTATCGCAATACACTTTGGTGCCGGTTACTCTGCTGTCTTTATGGTTGTTGCTGACCTTTACCACGGTACCATCTGCAGGCGCAACCACGTTTTTACCGTAACAAAAATAGCTTTGCAAACTTTTGTTGTCCCCCGCAAACGATTTACCTTCATTGTCCATTACTATAAAGTCATATGCGTGTCTTTGGGGCACTATGTCCCAGGAATGGGAAAGTTCCTTGCCCATCCCGCCGTTAAATACAGTCCATTTGCCTTCAAAGGGCAAAATGTAATCGGCTTTACAGTCATAATTGCTGTCCGACGGCAGTTTTGCACCGTAAACGATACAGGGTATAAAATTACCTGCAATTTGCCATACGCCCATCCATGTTCCCACATCCAGGAACACAAGCAACGCAAGAAACGACGGCAAAAGCAGTGCTTGTGGGTATGATACACCAATCAAGCCCAGCAGTACAACAACTCCCGTCCAGGCGCAGCCTATTTTCCACAAAAAACTAATAGTTCGTATGATTATGGCCATATATGACACCCCTCACAGCATACTTTCATATACACAGATTAACACGCAAAAAGAAATATTGCAAAATTCTTTTCTTTTCATCACATAGCCTATATAATGAATATATCCTTGGACTATGTCCAAAATAAAGCTGAGCCTACAGGAGGTTTCAAATGTCTATTAAAATGGCGATTATCGGCATGGGCGGCATGTCCGGCTGGCATTTTAACAACATCAAAAACGATATCAAAGAT
>WQTQ01000180.1 GCA_009786175.1 Bacillota bacterium
ACGATTTTTTTAATAGTATCTTCGGCCAAGCTGTACCGCTCCGCAAGCTGCGGAATAGGCGTACCTGTTTTAAAGGCTTGTACCATGTGTTCATTCCTTTGGGCAGTCGCATTTTTAGCTCCTGTATTGGCTCCCCATTTCTTGTGTTTTGTCGGGGGTTTTGGAATATATACTATTTCACCTTGCACGTATTTCTGCACCTCTGCTAAAAGAGATGCGGGAAATACAGATTGTGCTTTTACATATTTCATTCCGGCTTACGCTCCTTATATTGTATTATTTCATTCAATAAGGGCAAAGTCGGAGGGAGAATAGAGTTTTACTCCATGCAAAGGGTGGGACTTACACGGCAAGTCTGTTTGCGGTGTGGCCCGGTTTTCTCCCTACAACTTTGCATGGAGTGTGCCAAGCACGGTGTGTTTTGATGTTGGATACATTTTTTCACCTCCTGTATTCTGAATTTTGTACGAGAATTGTAACTTATATGTTGATGGTAGTCAATAAAGATGTTCCTCACAGAGGCACAGAGTTCACGGAGTAAATTCATTTAATTTCCCTCTCTGTGTTCTCCGTGCCTCTGTGAGTGATTGTTTTTGTTCTACAGGTGTGCTTGACTACATAGTATTTCAAAGAGGTGGTTGGACATGAAGGATAAAATTTTTATGGGTACAGGCCTGACAACAACCCAGGCGGAAGCGTCTGCGCGGCAGCACGGCACAAACGCACTTACAAAAAAGCCCAAGGACGGGTTTTTAAAGCGGTACTTGGCCAGTTTTGGTGACCCGATTATCCGTATACTATTGGTTGCATTGGGCGTTAACCTGCTGCTTATGATACGGGACGCCAACTGGTACGAATCTGCCGGTATTGCTGTGGCGGTACTGCTTGCCACACTTATTTCCACCTTGTCTGAATACGGGAGCGAATCCGCATTTGAAAAACTTAACGAGGAAGCCGCCCATGTAAAATGCCGAGTTCGGCGGGACGGGAAAATTGTTGAACTGCCAATTGAGGAAATTGTGGTTGGCGATATAGTTTACATTCAAGCGGGGGAACGGGTCCCTGCCGATGGGATGCTTGTAGCCGGGGAAGTGGATGTAGACCAGTCCGCCCTTAACGGCGAGACTAAAGAAGCGCGAAAAGTGGCCGCAAAGCGCAGCGGTAACGAAATGGATTTGCTTTCCACGTCCGGGTTGTTCCGCGGGAGTGTAGCCTGCGCAGGTGAGGGGACAATGGTTGTATCCCGCGTTGGCGACAGCACGTTTTACGGGCAGCTTGCCATTGATGTACAGGAGTCCACTATTGAAAGCCCGCTAAAAACCCGACTCACCCGGCTTGCAAAGCTTATCAGCTACTTTGGTTACGGCGCGGCGGCAGTGGTAGTAGCTGCAAATTTATTCAACTCAATTGTATTGGCAAACGGGTTAGATTCCACGCTTATAATGGCGCATTTGTTCAACTTTCACCGGCTTTTTGGCGATGTTATGATGGCTGTAACCCTGGGCATTACAGTTATTGTCATGGCAGTGCCGGAGGGCCTGCCAATGATGATAACCGTAGTACTTAGCGCGAATATGCGCCGTATGCTAAAGGATAACGTACTTGTACGAAAGCTGGTGGGAATCGAGACTTCCGGCAGCCTAAACATCCTTTTTACGGATAAAACCGGCACTTTGACAAAGGGGACTTTAGAAGTCTCCACCTTTACAACCCCTGCCGGGGATGTAGTTACCGCAAGTAATTTTAAAAGTCTGCCCCTTTATAACCGTGTCGCACTTAGTGCTTTTTATAATAACAGCGCACAGCTGGTTTCCAAGAAGTTGAAAACAGTGGCTGTTGGCGGCAACTCTACAGACCGCGCGCTGCTTGAGTATGTAAAAAAAGATGCGGCAAAGCTGCCATTATGCCAAAAAGGATTTGTGCGGCCATTTAACTCGAGGGACAAGTTTTCTGTTGCGGAAGTTTCCGGTGAGGAAACTGCTATTTTTCTTAAAGGCGCACCGGAAAACCTGCTGCCCGGCTGCCGCTATGCATACAATGATAAAGGTGAAAAAATAAACTTCCTGCATCCCACGGCCATAAAAGAAACATTAACGTTACAGGCAAAGGATGGTATGCGTCTATTGGCACTGTGCGAAGCAGAAACCGTAAAAGATGCGGAAGTAAGGCAAAACCTGACAGTGGTTGGGTTTGTGGGCATACGTGACGAAGTGCGACCGGAAGCTAAAAAGGCAGTTGCGGACGTACTTGGGGCCGGTGTGCAAGTGGTAATGGTTACGGGGGACAACAGAGATACGGCGGTTAATGTGGCCGCAAAACTGGGGTTGATTTCTGCCGGGGATGCGTCCGGAATATTAGTAAGCCAAACCTTAAACCAATTAAACGATGAGGAAGTAAAGCGGATACTGCCAAACCTGCGGGTTGTGGCCCGTGCCCTGCCTTCTGATAAAGGACGGCTTGTGCGCCTTGCCCAGGAAATGGGGCTTGTGGCGGGTATGACCGGTGATGGCGTAAACGATGCGCCTGCACTAAAGCGGGCAGACGTTGGCTTTGCCATGGGCGACGGTACGGAAATTGCCAAAGAAGCCGGGGACATTGTAATTCTGGATAACAACTTTGTATCCATTGTAAAGGCGATACTTTATGGCCGGACAATTTTCAAAAGCATCCGTAAATTCTTGATTTTCCAGCTAACAATAAATTTTTGTGCTGTTGGTGTTTCTTTAGTTGGACCGTTTATTGGTGTGCCGGTGCCGGTAACGGTAATCCAAATGCTGTGGATTAACATGATTATGGACACATTGGCAGGGCTTGCCTACGCAGGCGAAACGCCGCTGGCAGAGTACATGAAAGAAGCCCCTAAAAAGCGTGACGAGCCGATTATAAATGGCTATATGTTTAATCAAATTTTGGTTACGGGACTGTATACAACGTTGCTAAGCCTGGCATTTTTCAAAATCCCGTACTTCTTTGGGGCTTTCCGCAGCGACGAAGGGTATTTTTTAACGGCGTTTTTCGCGCTGTTCATTTTTGCAGGGGTGTTTAACAGCCTAAATGCCAGAACATACCGCCTGAATATTTTGGCGTACATTGAAAAAAACAAAATGTTCATAGGCATTATGCTTGCGGTGTCGGTCATGCAAATTTTGCTTATTTACTACGGAGGGGCAATTTTCCGTACTACCGGCCTTGGTTTTGGCGAATTGGCATTGGTTATTACACTTGCGTCTACGGTAATTTTCTTCGACTTAGGGCGAAAGCTGGTTTTGCGGCTATATGATAAGAAGGGGTTCATATAGGGTTTACGAAAGCAGCCCGTAAGCCAGCACCGCGGTAATTACAACGCAGGCCAGTATCATTAGCACGGCCAGTACAATACTTGGCTTATGATCATCGCAACCCATAGGGCGCGCCTTTATTATAACCGGCGATGTGTGGTTTTTAGGTGCGTCTTTTTGGCTGCTTCCGTTTAAGTTGTATTCGTTGATAATTTTTTCTGCCTCGGTTACAAAGTCCACAGGCATTGCCGCTGCCGAAAAGTTTGGGTTTACTATAAATATTGCCTGCTCGTACCATTTTGTGGTGTCTCCCTTGACTAAAACCACCCGTTCTGTTTTTCCTGTCATGTTGTAAGCTCCTTTCATTGCTGTATAAAAATTTTTGCCACGAAAAGGTAAGACTATACGCACTTGCAGCTTCCATGGTAATATATGCAATAGAAGAGAATTTTCATATAAAAGGAGCAAATAACCATGAGCAAAATCAACGAGAACCGCCTATCCATGCAGTGCCCGTCTTTCAAGGAAAAGATGGCAGAAAGCGACCAGTCCAAAGGTGTTACCCCACCGGCATTCGGCAAGCCCGTTGTAGGCGAGGTAATTGTTCTGCCGTCATTTGAAGGCATTACATCTGCAACCTACGCAGAACTGCTTGACACACGCCGCAGTGTCCGCAGTTATTCAAACAAACCAATGACCCTGGCAGAACTGGCCTTTATGCTGTGGAGTGTTAACGGCATACAGCGCATCCGCAACGATGTGGCCACATTCCGCCCGGTGCCAAGCGGCGGTGCCCGTCACCCGTTTGAGACGTATATTACTGTGCAAAACGTTGAAGGTTTGACTCCCGGTTTATACCACTATCTGCCTGCGGAAAATATCGGCGAAAAAACTGTGGCCATTCAGCGGCTTGGGGATATTCCCGAATATGAAAAAACAGTTACAGAAATGGTGGCAGGCCAGGCCTGGGCGGCAAAAGCTCCGGCAGTATTTTTCTACACATGCATCCCATACAAAGCTGAATGGCGGTACCACGAACTTGCCCACCGGGTAGTATTAATCGACCTTGGCCACTTGGGGCAAAATGCCATGCTTAGCGCGGCTGCTTTGGGTTTGGGAAGCTGCTGCATGGCGGCATACGACCAAAAGGCCTGCGACGGGGTTATCGGCGTAGACGGCCTGGAAGAGTACACAGTATACGGCATTGCAGTTGGCACGCCGGCAGAAGAAAAACAGAGGTGAATGTATATGGAACAACAAACCAATCCTTGGGATTCAAATGTTATCACCAGGAATTATTTCGATTCCCTGCTAATTGAAATGCGCCATATCGATGCAGTTTTGCCTGATACAAGGCTTCATCTTTGGGGCGAAACCTTTGACACGCCAATTACAACGGCGGCACTTTCCCATCTTAACAAGTGCCACCCGGACGGCTTGATAGAAATGGCCCGTGGCGCAAAGGCCGCCAACGCAGTAGCATTTGTCGGCATGGGCGAAGACGACGAAATAAAAGGCATAACGGCAACAGGTGCCCGCACAGTTAAGATTATCAAAACCTATGCGGATGACGCAAAAATTTTCCACCAAATTGCCCATGCAGAAAAATGCGGCTGTTTTGCCGTAGGTATGGATTTTGACCATGCCTACAACGGACGGGGCGGGTACGACGTAATCGGTGACGAGCAAATGGAGGGCAAGACCCTGGACGAACTCAAGCAATTTGTTGCGTCAACAAAGCTGCCATTTGTAGTAAAAGGCGTACTTAGTGTCCAAGATGCGTTAAAATGCGTAGAGGCAGGGGTGCAAGGCATTGTGGTGTCCCATCATGCGGGCATAATGGCCTTTGCCGTACCGCCGTTAATGATTTTACCAAAAATAGCGGAAGCCGTTGCCGGTCGAATGGAAATATTTGTGGACTGCGGCGTACAGGGTGGTTATGATGCCTTTAAAGCGTTGGCACTTGGCGCAGACGCTGTTTCAGTTGGCCGCCCGCTTATGAAGCCTTTGGCAGAAAAAGGCGCGGAGGGGGTTAAAGAAACCATCCAAGCTTATACAGCAGAGCTGGCAGGTGTTATGGCCCGCACATGCTCGCCGACGGTTTGCAAAATAGACAAAGACTTAATTTGGAAGAAGTAATCCGCGAAAACAAGTTTAGACATACCCCCTGATATCATATTGTCATGTGATATCAGGGGGTAAATTTTTGACGAAAATATAATTTGACAATCGAAATATAATCATTTATACTTTCCAGGAAGCAAACAAAGGAGGATGGCTGTGTACACCGGAATAGCTCATGAAAGGCTAACATTATTTCTTTCCGAAACCCTTTATAATATTTTGAAACTCGAAGAAATTTTGATGGACAAAATAATAAGTGATGTTTCATTTAAAGAAATGTATTCTCTTAAGGCCGTAGAGCGCATGATGAAAGACGGTATCCCTGCGGCGGCTTCGAAGATAGCGGCTGCACTGCGCGTAACCCCCGGTACATTTACTGCGTCCGCAGACATGCTGGAAAAAAAGGGCTACCTTGTACGAAAGCGCGATGATAATGATCAGCGCAGTATTCGTGTTTCCCTTACGGATAAGGGCAGGGCAGCTGTAAAGCAGCGGTTGGAATTTTACAAGGAAACAGCCGCAGAAATACTTAGAAATATGACAAATAACGAAGTGGAGGCTCTAATGGAAGCAACAAAAAAATTAGAGGAAATTTACACCAGAAAAGAAGCGTTACAAAAAGGCAACAAAGTTAAAATTTATGCAGACAGCTCATGCGACTTAAGCCCGGAAGAGGCAAAAAAGCATAATGTCACAATAATCCCTATGAATATAACATTTGGCGATGAAGTTTATCGCCAGGATATAGATTTTACAACGGACGGGTTTTACCAAATGCTTTCAAGCTCTAAGACCATGCCTATGACAACCCAGCTTACGCCTTTCGAGCTGGAGGAAGCTTACAAAGAAGCCACAAAAGACGGCAGTGAAGTTGTGGCTATTCATCTATCGTCTGCTTTAAGCGGCACATACCAGTCGGCCTACATTGCGTCTTGCCAGGTGCCGGGGGTTTATCCCGTAGACTCTAAAAACGCCACTATGGGGTCCGGCCTTTTGGTCAGGATTGCCATAAAAATGCGGGACGAGGGCAAAAGTGCGAAAGAAATCGCAAAAAAGCTTGAAGAACTACGCGAAAAGGTTATGCTGATTGCCTGCATTCCATCATTAAAATACCTGGTACGCGGGGGCAGAGTTTCTGCCGCGGCAGGCTTTGTGGGCGGCGTAATGAATATTTACCCAATTTTAACCGTAAAAGACGGCGCGGTAAAAAGTATGGATAAGGCCAGGGGCAAAAACGCAGCCTGTAAAAAAATTGTAGAGGCAGTAAAAAAGCATGGGATTGACAAACAATACGGTGTTGTCTTTGCCCATGCAGCCGCGCCGGAAGATATGGAAGATTTCAAGAGTCATTTTAAGCCTTTAACAGAAGGCTGCGAAAAAATTGTAAACAGCACCATAGGCGCGGTAATTGGTACACACACCGGGCCCGGTGCTGTAGGTCTTGCATTTATCGCCAACGAATCTCACTAAGGAACGACTCACCTATATTCCACCTACCATGGCCAAGCCCATCAAAAATAGTGGCGGCAATATCGGCAAAAGTAGCCCGTGTACCCAGGTTCACGGGCTTTGTATTTGCGCCGTACACAATAAGCGGCACATACTCACGGGAATGGTCTGTAGACGGTGTAGTTGGGTCGCAGCCATGGTCTGCAGTTAGTATCAGTAAGTCGTCTGGACGAAGTGCGGCCAGTATTTCCGGAAGTTTTTCGTCAAACCGCTCCAGGGCTTGTCCATAGCCTTCCGGGTCGTTGCGGTGGCCGTACTTCATGTCAAAATCTATCAAGTTGGCAAAAATAAGCGTGTCCTCACGGTTATTTTTTAGCGCGTCGATAATGGCCTCCGTGGTGTCTGCGTTGTTAGTGGTATGGTTTACATGGGTAACGCCCCGGTTGCAAAAAATATCTTCAATTTTACCAATGCCCAAGGTGTACTGCCCGCGGGCCTCCAGTGCGTCCAAAAGAGTTTCGCCTGTAGGGGGAATGGCATAATCTTTACGGTTTTCTGTCCGGGTAAATACACCGGGCCTTCCGATAAACGGGCGGGCAATTACGCGCCCTATAAACAAGTCGCCTACCAGCAATTCCCGAGCAATTTCACACAGTTCATACAGTTCCGGAACCGGGATAACTTCTTCGTGCGCCGCAATTTGAAACACGCTGTCGGCGGAAGTATACACAATTGGCGCGCCGGTTTTAATGTGTTCTTCCCCAAGCAAGTCTATTATTTGTGTACCGGAAGCAGGGAAGTTGCCAAGATAATTACCTTTCCGCCCTGCGCGGCACAGCCACTCCTGCAGCATTTCCTCGGGGAATTTTTCAAAAGTTTTAAATGGCGGCTCCATTACAAGGCCCATCATCTCCCAGTGCCCGCAGGTGGTGTCTTTGGCGCGGGTTAATTCTGCCATACGCCCGTAAGCCCCGGTTGGCGCGGCAACGCTTGGCAGGCGGGAATTTTCTATATTCCCAAGACCCAGGTTGTACAGGTATGGCAAGTCCAACTTTCCACGGGCTTTAAGGATGTTTCCTAAGGTGTGCGCCCCAACATCGCCGTATTCCGCGGCGTCGGGCAGTTCACCGATTCCAACACTGTCAAGTACAATAACACATACACGGTTAAACATAGTCATAACCTCTTTCGTCTTAATTTTCAAGTAAATTTATTGTTTTCCTGCATCTTTTCCCCTTAGCTACAATTCCGAAATATCAGCGCCGCTGTCTGTTTTATTTACAGCAACCATATAAACCCCGTCGTTTTCAGGGTTAGCCAGCCAATGTTTTACGGCCTCCCCAACAGTCGTTGACATGGGTAAGCCAGGGATGTCTTTTTTAGCTACCCAGTACAGTTCCCCTTCTTCGCATATTGGCAGCGGGAACTCTGTATCCACCTCGCCCATAAAATGGTGATGCAGTCTTATTTCATTATCCACTTTTCGCGCGGCGATGTACCGTAATTTCAGATTTTTTATGTCAGATTTACATATTCCGGCTTCTTCAAATATTTCCCTATAGCAAGTTTCAATTATGTCAAATGCCCGCGGGTCGGTAATGTCGCTAATTTCCATATGGCCGCCAACACCGGCCCACTTGCCCGGGCCAAGCTTTTTATGCAGCCCACGCTTCATCAGCAAAACCTTACTGCCCCGGAAAAGAAACGCCCCTGCGGTTATTCTTATGGTCATGGATAACCTTCTTTCTGTATGTAATAATGATTAGTATATCACAGAGTTTATTGTGGTGCTATTGGTTGTTTTATTGTTTTACTCGCTATTTGACGCCAATTGACGCAGCTTGTATGCTTAAATAAATGCAGGTGTTTTGCACAATGCTTACATGCATTTAAGGAATACATCAAGGCAAGGAGTTTTGGTCATATTCATAAAGATGTAAATTGCACACATATTTTTGTTGACAATTATACTTTCTATAAAGTAAAATTTCCATTAGTCGGTTGACCAACCATTACCTTAAATAATTTGCTATATATGGAAACAGAGACATCCTAATACTGCAGCAAACTACCTAAAAGAAGGAGAGATGATTAAAATGCGCAAAAAGTATTTATTAGCATTGGTTTTATCAATTTTGCTAGTCTTAGGTGCCATCATACCCCTATCAGCAATGACACGTGAATCACTCACAAGCAACACAAATTGCTGCAACCATGAGAAATATACATGCACAAAGTCAAGTGTTAAAGTATACTTTTACAGCTTCGAAGATGCACTTAGATATGCTCTTAACAATATACACATTAACAATTTATTTACAAATTTGAGCGAAGACGTATATTTTTACAGCTTTGAAGACGCACTTGAGTACGCACTCAACAAAACTCCTATATTTTCATTATACACTACAAAGTTTTGTGAATATGAAGCCATAGCACCTTTTAGCATAAACTGTGGTTGCGGTGGAACAGCTACCATACACTTTCTTTCTTCTTCGTGCATAAGAACAAGAGTTACTGGTGGCCCTGGTGGTGATTTTTACTGGTGTGGCAGTCATATCAACAGAAATATGCGACAATGCACAAACTGCGGGAGCAGTATAATCTACACTGTAGGTCCAGGTTGTGGTAGGATTTGGCCAGTATAAATAAACATGTACGAACTTGGGGCTGTTGCAAAACTGATTTTCAGTTAAGCAACAGCTTTTTTGTAACTCTCAGTAAACTCTGTGGAATCAAGCTACTGTGACACTTATTTTGGGAATTTATCAAAAATGCTTTTCAGAATAAATGCCACACACTACGCCACAATTGCATTTACAATGAGAATTAACAGGAATTTACAATTGAGAGAATAGGAAATTTTGTGTATTAATTGAGCAGTTGGATGTGGTACAATTACTTGGTACGCATTGTAATTTTTAATTGTTAGGAGACGGAGTAACGATGAGCGACTCAATTCAAAAAACCGATTATATGAAAGACCTTTTACTGCATATAGAAGAAAATATGTCTAATGACTTAGAAGCGGAACTACTTTCAAGTATCGGCTATGTTTCACGTCGCAAATTGTACTACGATTTTTACAGCATCAGCGGTCATTCCGTAAAGGAATACGTCCGCAAACGACGGCTTTCAAATGCTTTGGCATTGATAAAAACGTCCGATATGGGGCTTACGGACATCGCTTTTAAATGTGGATATTCTTCACATCAAGCACTGTGCCGGGTGGTTAAGCAGATGCTTAATTTAACGCCGTCTGAATATAAAAGCAGTGATACATATTATTTCTTCCCGCCATTCAATAACGAGCCCTTACAATCGGTTACTGTATCGAGTGAAACGATTCCAAGCTCGCTGCGTGTGTTGTTTTACCATTCGAGCCTAACGGATATTGAGAATATAGCGGTTAGCACATTTTTACGTGTTTTTCCGAATTATGAATGGCGGATTTTTGGCAGGAACGGAACCCAAAAAGGCAATAAATTTTGCTACGAACTGTATTTGACCGGCAATAAACACAATTATGATATGTTAACGTCACATGGTTTTGAAATAGCGGAAAGTATTCCTTGCTTAACTTCTATGTTTGCGTCATCAACAGTTATAAATGACGAAGGTCGAATCAATTCCGCGTGGAATTTTTGCGTCATCAACAGTTATAAATGACGAAGGTCGAATCAATTCCGCGTGGAATTACCTGTATTTTACATGGCTGCAAAGCAGCATGTTTGAATACACAAACCAGCCTTACTATGAAGAATACATAATTAAAAACAATAACCCCGCTAAGCTTAAATTATATTTGCCGATTCGTGAGCGGAGCAAAGAAACAAAAATCAAGTTGATAAATAATCCAGGGCTGCGTTTTATTGTTGCCAACGCCAAAGGGTACAATGCAGAAGAAGCCGCATCCAAAACAATGACCGATTATCTGGCGGCACATTATCCGCATATATTAAGCACTTCAAAAGAACTGTACGTACAAAAAGGGATGTATTCTTACGCATGTGGTGTAAGGGCAAACACCAAGCAAGAATTTGCGGCAAGCAAGAATGTCGGAGTAATTGCCACAACCGAAAGCGATTATCTTGTATTGGAAAGTAATGTCATGGGCGATTATGACCGCTACGCCGATATACTATTTTCATTTGCGCAAGATAATGGCATGGATGCTGATAAAAAACAAATTTTTGCAATCTATGATACGAAGAATGGCTTTTTAAACCCTATGGTAAAAATGTATTGCCCTGTAAAATTTTGCACAAAATGATAAGACAGACTGATTTTGTTCGGTTAAGCTAACGCGTGTCGACACACAAAAAAGAAGATAAAAGGAGTGAGAAAAATGAGTGAAGCTATTAGAAAGCCCAATAAAACAATGCCGGAAAGCCATAGTCCGGATATGCCAAAGTTTTTGAACATGATGGAGCAAGCACAGTCTAAAAACACAGAGCAAAAAGAAGAGCAAGCCGACAAGATTAACGTAGTGCTGCCAACAAAAAACTCATTCGATTTCAAAACACAATATTCCAACTTATCTAACATGAGCTTTGTCAACTGTTTTGCGGCTGCATATGTCTATCTCGAAGGTATAGCCGTGGAAGTGCCTATGAAATGCGGCGACGGGATGTGCTTTGGCTGCGGCTGCGGCAAAGAAACACAATCGTTATATGCCTGTCTGTTTTATACGATGTGCGGAAACAGTGCCGTGCAGCGGCATTTTGATGAAGTTCCCACAAAAATGGCAGAATTAATTGGCTATAAAGGCGGCTGGAACGGTAACTGTTATACAGATTATACCGTGGACTTCTTGTTTGGCTTCGCCGGATATGATTACCGTAAAATAACGAATGCCGATATGTTCAAACACGAAATCACCGTGTCAATCAACTTGGGCAGACCGGTAATTGCCGAGTTAACGAATGGCGAGTTCCGTGTAATCACGGGATACGACAACGATACGCTTATAGCCGATTATGTTGTAAACGGGCAGCGATTGAACAAACCGTCCATGCCCGCGCCGTCATATGACGAGTTGAAAACGCTGTACATTATTGGTGATAAAATCACCCTACGCTATACAATAAAAGACGGGCTGGAACGCATCAAACAGGTTATGGAAAACAATATCGAAGAAAAAATATGGGACAAGGCCATTGAGGCAATTACCAAAGCGTTTATTTCTTCCACAGATGACGGGTATGGGCAGATGAATGCCGATGAGTTAAAAATGCTGCAAAGTCGTATCCACGGTACGATAGAAAATTACCACAACCGCCATACTTTCAGCGTTGCATTCACCAGCTGGTGGCAAAGGCTCGTCGCGGACGAGCAAAAGCTACATCAGCATCATGTTTCTGTCAAAGTCCTTGAAGAACTCAGGGATTTGTGGAGATTAATGGATGTTTATTCCGATCGTATTCGTAATTACACTCACTCGGTCGGGCGTTATGCATATCACATCGGCTCATTCCGCGCAGCGTATGGCAGAATGTTCGTAACCATACTTGAAGATATTCAAAATATCCATACAGAAATGCTTGCATTAATCAATCAGGCAATAGAAGTTTTGGATAATCCGACAGTATAAGCAGTTTCAAGTAGACGGCACAAAACCAAAATATTTATATTCCATAGGAGGAAAAACAAATGTCAGAATTAAACAAAATGGAAAAAGCGGCTAATATTGATAACACAATCAAATTATTAGACGGTGAATTGCAGGAAACCGTACAAAATTTCGTTGATTTTTTTCGTGCAAATGATATAGAAATGGGCTATAATCCTGACGAATACGCAGAAGGAGTATGGCGCGGAGCATTTGTGAGCGGATATATGGCTGTTAACAGTTTAGATTATATGGCTGCCGACACTGAACCTAAATCGATGATGGTTTGGCTTTGGGTTGATGATTTAGACGAAAATACTCTTGATAATGAAGTAAAGGAAAGTGTTTGGACGGCAGCCAGCTGCAAGAAAGACAAGTGCAATGATGACTGGGAGAAGTGCTGCGTAAGCAAGACAATTTTAGGAAAAACAATTGAAAATGCTTGCTGCAATCAGCTAATGTTTGTAAACCCTGACGGAAAAACATTAGAAAACATGAAAAAGTTAATTTTGGCACTTAAACAAAGGGAGGACGAACCGGCCGCAGAAGAGTAAAACAAAGAGAACTGATGTTGAAAGGGACACGTGGACTGTTCTCTGTCATGACTTACGATATAGAACAGTACCCGTGTCCTGATACTTACAGGAAGAGGACAACTAATGTCTAAAATTACAATCGAAGATGTTATCAAAAAACGCTTTACAGGTGAAATACAAACAAATTTTTTGGATTTTGCAACTCATTTAAGAACGCTTAATCTACCACTCAGGGAATTTGACACAGAAGAGAAAACATATTTTTTCGACATTGATTACAAAGGGGTAACGTTGTGTTTTATTCATGTAGGGCCAAAAAGCGTTAGAATTTATTCATCTCAAGTGCCGTGTTCATGGATTTACTGGAACGAAAACGGCACTGAATATCCGGAACCCATTGTTGACGGAACTATTAAAAAAATTGCGTGGAAAAAAGTTAGGAAGTGCAATAGTTGCGGCTGCCCATCTGCCCCGGGCAAGCGCAAAAGAATCCTTGGTAAGGAATTTGACAATGTTTGTGTATCTGCCTTAGGATTCAGTACACCTAAAACTGCGGATTTGGAATGTGTAAAGCAAATGATAACTGCAATGAAACATGATGTTGATGCTATGTGATAAAATAAAAAAGGAGAAAAACCATGTCTGAACAAAAAAATTACACCACCATCGAGGAAGCAATAAATGATTTGCTCACCGGAGAACAAAAAGTAAACGCACTAAATCTTGCCGCATACTTAAACGAAAACAACATGAGCCCGAGTATGTCTAATTGGGGAAAAGTGCGGTATAACGATGAATACAACATCGGTAGGATGGGAATTGAAGGTAAGGATAACTGGTGCTTTGAGGTGTTCTCTTCCTTGCATTACCAATATGGCTATGAGGACAGCGATGCGGATTTTGTCAAAGCCGTACACGACCGTGTTCAAATTTGCGAAGCTCCTTGCCATGACGAATGTTGGCGCGCCAAAGATGTCAAAGTTTTTGGGAAAGAGTTCAAAAGCGTTTGCTCTCAACACTCCGGAGCATTTGTAAACCCCAACGGGACCGAGGTCGGTTATATAAAAAAATTGATTGAATATCGCAAAAGAGAAAAACCATATGCCCAGCAGTATCATTCATATGCCTGATTCCACAGGGCTTGCTGGGGATTTCAATGAAAGGCTGTTGCTTAACTGAAAATCAGTTTTGTAACAACCTGAAAAAAAGACACATTATGTGTCTTTTTTGTTGTTCATATGCGCCGTCAAAATAGAACAAAAATAATCGTTGGAAGTATCAACCATGCTTTTGAAAAATTTTACCAAGTCATTTTGCCTTGTCATATCTTTATTCTTAAAAGAGTTAAGTAAAAATCCTTCATCTACAAAATCAATATGAGCAAAATATTGATCTCTGACAGATAAAATATACTCCATTTCATACTCCAAAGAGTCTTCCCATTTTCTCAAAACACCTATATTATGTCTCAGAACTTCATTTTGTTCGGTGTACTCTCTGTTTTTCTCCATTGCGTTTTCCCATATTTCAAACATCTTTGTGTAGTCCATTCCATCCTTGTTTTTTATCAGAGAGCCTAAAGAGACATAATATCCAGTCCCCGCTAATAAGAATAGCTCCAGCGACAAATGCAAATGAAGTAACTTAAGGTTGTTTTCAAAATACTCTACACTTTTTACAATGCCGGCAAAATTATTACAGGCATGTTTAAGTTTGCTTATATCAAGTAAACTAATATCCACTTTTGATTTGCTGGGTAGCTTGAATTTGTGTTTGCACTCTGGGCATTCAATGTTTTTCTTACTCATCGCGAAAACCTCCCACCTAAAATGTTTATTAGCCGATTTTCGATTCAAAAAAGCTGATAAAACCGGCAAAAAATCAAGCTTTTTCTTTATAAAAACCTCCCCGTGGTTTATAATGAATTTACCACAAACACAAAACAAACCAACGGG
>WQTQ01000181.1 GCA_009786175.1 Bacillota bacterium
CGCGTTAAACACAAATGCCGCCAAAAACGCCATGGGAAGCACCAGGCACCAACTGACAATAGTGTCTACAATAAACACAAATTTAGTATCGCCCCCGGCCCGGATTATACCCGTAAAACAAGGCGCGTGGTAGGAAGTAAACACAACAGACAAGCTTAGTATTGTCATAAATTGGCGGGCATAAATCTGTGTTTCCGGGCTAAAATTGAAAAACGAAATAAATAAGTCCCTGGACGCGAAAAGTGTAACCCCGGCTATTATTCCCAGGCAGGCAAATAAAAATTGCATGGTTCTGGCGTATTGTTTTACCTTATCATAATCCTTACTGCCGACTGTTTTACCAATTATTACGCTGCTTGCGCCGGATGTGCTCCACACCATTACGGTTATTACAGAGTACAGTATTACGGAAATATTGTTGGCGGCCATTACAGACTCGCCCAAGCGGCCCAAAATAGATACTTTTATTATGCCAATTGTGCCCCAGGAAATATCGCCGCCCATTACAGGTAAGCCGTAACGGAAAAAATCTGCCAGTAACTGCTTGTTTGTTCTGAACAATTCTAAAAAGCGGATTTTTAGGCGTTTATCAATAAAGCGGACATACACAACCATTATAACCGCTTCCATTACACGGGCGGTTAAAGTAGCAACAGCCGCCCCCTGTATGCCAAGCTGTGGGAAGCCAAAATTACCAAAGATAAGCAAGTAGTTGCCAACTACAGAGATTACTAAGGTTGACAAAGAAACGGCTATACCTATTTTTACAATTTCCACACAGCGCATGGCACCCATTAAGGTTTGGGTAATACAAAAAAACACATAGGAAAAGGCTAAAATACGTATGTATCTCACACCTTCTTCAATTACCCCGTAATCGTTGGTAATAATGCGCAGCACCTGAGCAGGGAAAATAAGAACAACTACACTGATAAAAAGGCTTACGCCCAATGCCACTTTAAGCCCAATTGCCACAACGGCTTTTACACTGTCCTTATCGCCCTTGCCCCAGTATTGGGCCGCAATTACCACAAGGGTAGCGGAAATACCCATAACCAAAAAAGACAAAATGTGTTGAACTTGGTTTGCCACCATTACACCGGCCACGGCCCGTTCGCCCAACTGCCCTACCATTATGCCGTCCGCAAGGCCTACACTTATAGACAGCAAGTTTTGCAATGCCATTGGTATGGCCAGCATCAGCAATGTTTTGTAAAACTCGGGTTTTTTAACCAACCAAGACATTTAAACGCTCCGTTTGTAAATAAATTGTGTTCATGCCTTCATATTATCACAGAAATATATGTAATGCTACTATCCGCTTCAACTGGTCAGATTTTCTTACCAGTTGAAATTTAAAGTGCGTTTGTAGCAAAAATATGGTATAACTATGTATCTATAGTGTAGAAAGACAAAATGCTAGGAGAATGTCCGATGTTTGAACAATCCGAAATTAATAAACTGGCAACAGTTAAGGAAACTATAATTTCTCAGGTAGGCGAACTTGGCGAAGAATTAACAAAAAAACGCACAGAAGTGCTGGATGCCCGCAAAGAAATGTGGCGCGAGGCGCGAATGGTTATAAGAGATTTTGACGACGTGGCAGATTTGTATCTGTTCGCAGAAGAGGTGTCTACCCACCAGCGGCAATATTCCGAAACCAGCAAACAGCTGCTAAAACTTAAAAAAATGCTGAACGAGCCCTACTTTGCCCGTATAGATTTTACCGAAAAAGGATACAGCAATACAGAGGAAATATATATTGGCAGGTATTCACTTTTTGACGAAAGTACACAAACCTACCATGTTTACGACTGGCGCGCGCCCATTTCTTCCTTGTATTACGATTACGGCGTTGGCAGTGCCCATTTTGTTGTACCCGGCACAGGGGCCACCATCGAAGGGGAAATAGCCTTAAAGCGGCAATACCAAATTGAAAAGGGCGAATTGCTGTACCTTTTCGATAACGATCTTGCCATAGATGACGAAATTTTACGGCGCGAGCTTTCAAAGTCTGCCGATGCAAGTATAAAAATCATCATAAATACAATACAAACAGAGCAAAACAAGGCCATACGTGCCACAGCACACAATGTACTTGTTCACGGGCCGGCGGGCAGCGGCAAAACATCTGTAGGCCTGCATCGTTTGGCTTACTTGTTGTACCGCGACAGAAACAGCTTAACGTCCGCAAAGGTACGGATTTTCTCGCCCAGCCCTATTTTTGCCTCATACATCGCGGGAATAATACCGGAACTTGGCGAAGAAGACGTACAAAACCTAGACTTTCCGGAACTGATAAAGGGCTTGGCTAAAGACCGCCGCCCATTCCACGGGCTTTATCAGCAGATAGATTATATGGTTGCCCACCCGCAAAACGATGCCCGCAACATGTGGCTTACACATAAATACACCCCCGCTTTCCTGGACGAGTTGGAAAGCTACGTGGCAAACTACACCCCATCCTTTGAAGATGTGATGTTTAACAACGATAAGCTTTGCAGCAGCAAGCGGCTGGAGGAACTTTACGAAGACCGCACCGCCAGCAGCACTTTAAAAAGCAAAACAGACCGTGTCATGTCCTATGTAGAGCGTACTTACGCCGATTATTTCCAAGTCAAGCATAGGGAAATAACAGAGTTGTTCAACAGTATCCATGACGAAAACTTTAGCGACCATGAAATTCGTGTAAAATTTGACGAAGAAAAAAACACTGTAATCCGGGACTTAAGAAACCGGCTTCGTCCCACGTCCTCACGGCTATACGGGCGGTTTTTGAAAAGTTACGCCTACAAAACAGGCCTGCCCCACAATTTAGCCAGGCAAGCCATTGAAATGGAAAAAATCTACTACGAAGACGCACTGATAATGTTTTACATCGACATTTTAACCGGCCAAGTAGCTCAAGATAAAACCGTAAGGCATATTTTACTGGACGAAGCGCAAGATCTAAGCCATGTACACCACCGGATCCTAAACAAACTGTACGTCTCCAGCAATTTCACCATACTTGCAGACGCAAACCAGGCCCTGTACAAAGGGATAAACCTGGACAGCATAGACGAGCTAAAAGCACTTTATCCAACGGCGCAAGACATTCCGCTGCTAAAAAGTTATCGCTCTACCTACGAGATAAACGCTTTTGCCGCGCAATTTTTACAAACCCCCAACCACAATGCGTCCTACACCCGCCACGGGGACCGGCCACAGGTAATAGAGGCCACAAACCCCGTATCTGCTGTATTAGAAATTTTACAGCAACTGCCGGATAGCTACAACACAGTGGGAATACTGTTGCCTACTGCCGGTGAGGCCGTAAAATTCCACGGACAGCTAAATAAGGCCTACCCGAAAAGCAGCCGTAAATTACAGCTTATTGCCGACGAAAACAACGAATTTGCGCCCGGTGTAATGGTCATGGCAGTACCTTTCGCAAAAGGACTGGAATTTGATGTGGTCATCTGCCCCGGCTACGGTTCCCCCGGTTTTGAGGGCGAACTTGGCAGCAGACTGATGTACTTGATATGCACACGGGCGTTGCACCGGTTATACTTGATAAAAGCGTAGAGGCGGTAAAAATATGATACATTTGGCAGAAGGCTGGCGCGACTATATACTTTTAGACGCGGGCAACGGCGAAAAACTAGAAAAATGGGGCGGCGTAACCGTTGTAAGGCCGGACCCGCAGGCGTTTTGGCCACGCAGCCCCAAAGCGGACTGGAACAGCCCGGATATGTACTACCACCGCAGTAAATCCGGCGGCGGTCACTGGGAAATACTTGGTAAAAACGTACCGGATCAATGGCAAATTGGATATAAAGGACTAAAATTTCATATTCGCCCAACAGGGTTTAAACACATGGGACTGTTCCCGGAGCAAGCCGTAAACTGGCAATGGCTGAGGGAAAAGCTGCAAAACCCTGCAAACCGGCCCAAAGTGCTAAACTTGTTTGCCTACACCGGCGGCGCAACTTTAGCCTGCTTAAACGCCGGGGCAAGCGTTACCCACATAGATGCCGCAAAAGGCATGAACAGATGGGCAAAAGATAACATCGCACTATCCGGGCTTGACGGCGTACACCACCGCATAATGGAAGACGATGCCCTAAAATTTGTGCTGCGCGAAGGGCGGCGAGGCAGCCTTTATGACGGCATAATTATGGACCCGCCGGTATTTGGGCGGGGCCCCGGCGGCGAAATGTGGAAGCTGGAAGAACGCCTTTTTGAACTGGCCGAAGCCTGCACCCGCATTTTATCGCAAAACCCCAAGTTCATGCTTATAAACGCGTACACAGCAGGGTTTTCCCCTACGGTATACGGCAACATCCTTTCTATTGCCACAAAAAAGTTTGGCGGAAAAGTTACTGTGGGCGAAATTGGCCTGGGTGCCAAAAGCGGTGTTGTTCTTCCTTGTGGCATGTATGCACGGTGGGAAAGTGAATAGGTAAATTCCAAAAAGCCCGCCTTAGTGTTAGACCAAAGCGGACTTTTCATTGCTTTTACAACTTTACGGCAGTTCACATACTAATATAATTGGTGTTTCCGGAAGAGGATCCTTGCCATCAATAACGGCGTAAGTAACCACGCTGAAGCCCAATACTAACACAAGGATCATTAACATACTTATTACTTTTTTTCTCATTGCAGGTTCACCTCCCCACGTATTATTTTTCTAAGAATACGGTTTTCAATTTCTGATATTTCAAAAGATTTTGAAACCTTTCTTGTTTTTATATAGTGCTGTTTAAGCAGCTTGCAATACTCCAATGCCTTAAAATGTTGGTACTCTTCCACCAAGTAAGGAATTGTCACAGTCTCTATATATTCAAGTGATTCTTTTTCGCCAAGAGTTAAAGAATGGCCCAAGGATTCAAACAAAATGGAATATTTTTTACTATCGGATAAGGTCATTCCTTCATCTAGCAGATCACTCAACCCGGGAAATTTTGCTTGTACACGCTTTCCTCCTAAAATAAGACAATGTATCTTCTGGTATAGATTTTCTAAATAGAAATCTTTGTCGTCCTGAAAGAGCTCAAATGCCCGGTTAAAGTAGCGTATCGCTTCTATCCATTCCTTCTTTTCCTTGTGCAGGCAGCCATAATTATGAGTAATTATTCCGACATATACATCATTGTTGTCACTTTTTGCTTGTATTAAAGATTTGTCCAACAATCTTTTTGCGATATGCACCTCGCCTATTTCTATATAGTTAGCAGCAAGAAGATTGCCAAAATACAACTCCAAATCTTTCAATATATCGCCTTTGTGGTTTGCGCGGAATTCCTGTGCAAATTTTATCGTATGAAATGGCAGGCATAGATTTGAATAGCAAGCAGCTATGTTGTAATAAATCCCATCTTCTTGATTATAAGCATTCTCTCTTAAATCATATGCCTTCAGATAGAAGCATAACGCTTCTTTTTTAAGACCCCGGCGGAAATGTAATGAACCTATGGAAAAATAATAGTAGTACATATTCGCAAGATTTGTTTCATCTAAAAACTCACGCGACATATTAAGGCATTCTTCAGCGTCGGTAAGGTTTCTTTCTGCCATATACAAATTTGCTTCAAATATCCGGTATCTAGTTATTTTTTCATGTTCATATGGCAGATGAAGTATAACTGACACTTCTTTCTTTATTACATTCGCTTCATCCAAATTCTTGGCTTTGATTGACTCGTACCACCTTTGAAGACGAAAGCTAAAAGCAAGGAGTTCCTCTCTAGTTAACGGAGCGTCTCCTATACCCAAAGCTTTTTTTATTGCGTTCAGCATAGTTTCGTTACAGTCCGTTTCCCCCCGCTCCACACGGCTGAGTGTTGGGATACTGTATCCTGTAATATGCGATACATACTCCAGCGAAAATTCCTTTAATGTTCTGATTTTTCTAATTCTTTCTCCTAACGTCATTGTAACTTCATTTTCCATTCCATGTCACCTCCTAATTTTTTCACGCACAACTCATTTTGCACAAGCAAATTATACACTATTTGTATGTCTGTGAAAATGTTTTGCTGAAAAATGGTGAAACTTACCTTTTTTCCGAATTTTCATACATTACATATCCGTGACCAACTGTATTGTTGCGGCAAAAACACAACATTTATGATGGTGTAATGACGCCAATATTTGCCCGCATAAAATCGCGTGTTTGTGAAAAATTTAGTCGTTGCATATTTATAAAAGGGGTCCCATAATAACCATACAAGTACTCATTAGCCCTTTGGAAAGCAGAGCTTGCCAAAGAACGCAGTGAAGATCATAACATCGGTATTGCATAGAACAAGACCCGGTTGTTTTTACAGTCGGCCCAAATGAGGTGCGTCTATGGAAAGCGTTGGATTGTATTGGTATGTCTTATTTGTAAGGACAGGACTTGAAGAACGGTTGGTTAAAATACTAAATAATGAGCTTAACAGCCAATTGGCAACATCATTTATATTGGAAAAGATTTTCGTTTTCAGGCGGCAAGGTAAAAAAACCCTTTTTAGTAAAAATTGTTTCCCCGGGTATATGTTTTTAGAATCTAAACTACCGGCACCAAATTTTGCTGCGTATATGTTTCCTATATTGCGCAGATATGATGATATTTACAGGTTTCTTACAAATGGGGACAAACAGAATTACAATAATATTGCTATGAATAAAGAAGAACAGTCCGAATTAAGCAGGCTGTTTGGGAAAGAACGCCGTATAGATATTTCAACAGGGTTTAAAGACGGTGATTCCATACGGGTTCATTCCGGGCCGTTAGCCGGGCATGAAAGCAAGATTTTGAAAATAAACAAAAATAGACAAAACGCTGTTATAGCAATAAATATGTTTGGTAATGTGTCAGAGGTATCTGTTGGGTTTGATGTTATTGAAAAAATGCCGCATATGCAATTGTAAAAGATAGGAGCCGCTGTCCTAATGACATTACCAGAAAAAATTATATTGCGCAAAAAAATCCAAACAACTTTGCTTTCGGCAATATTATTCTTTGTTATAACACTGCTATTCAGGCAATTTTTTAATATACTGTCGGTAATGGGTATACGCCCAAGTGCTTTACCGCCTGTTTTGGGACTAATGTTTGGGCCCTTTGCGGTTTTAGGCTGCGCAATAGGCAACTTTATTGCAGATATAGTATCTGGATACAGCTTGCTGATAAGTGTGTTAGGTTTCGTTGCCCAGTTTATATACGGCCTTTTACCTTATCTTATGTGGCGGACTGTGGATGAACTAAGAAACAGGCCTTCGCATCCTGTCAGGCTTAATAAATCAAAATATGTACTTCGTTACATTCTTATAGTCATAATAAATGCAATAATTACTTCTGCTTTCCTGGGCTCTATAAAGCAAAGCATAAGTATCAGTTCCCTTATTTCAACAGCAACTCTAATGCTGCTTCTAAATAACTTTGTGTTCTGTATTGTTCTGGGCATACCGATGCTTATTATTATTAATATGAAAAACTTAAAAGCCAACCGGCTAAGCCTTTCTATGAATGAGCGTCTGGTGTTGGTTTTTTTAGTATCAGGCATAATTTCGGGGGTTTTGATAGGCGTTTTTGCTGTTGTGGAACTGACATATGCCATAACAGACCCTGTTGCTATGTGGATGCGGATATACATGTACATCGCTGTTAATCTGCTTGGCTTCTACATGATTGCTGTTGTTTTCCTGTGGTATTGCGAAAAAAATATTACAGTTCCGGTAGAAGCCATAACAAATATCGCAAAAAGTTTTGTGGGTGACGGTCAAGAAAAAAAAGACAGTTCGTCCATTATTGCCGAATGCGAAAGACTTATAACCGGTAAAGAAAACAGTTTGAGTGAAGCAGGAATTCTGGCTCAAGCGTTCAAAAAAATGACACACGATATAGATGATTATATTCGGCACCTTACCGCTGTAATGTCTGAAAATGAGCGCATTGCGACAGAGCTTAATGTCGCCAGTCAAATTCAGGCCGACATGCTGCCCAAAATATTTCCTGCCTTTCCGGGACGGGATGAATTTGAAGTATTCGCCATTATGCAGCCCGCTAAAGAAGTTGGCGGGGACTTTTATGACTTTTTCTTAATTGACGATGACCACTTATGTATAGCAATTGGAGATGTTTCCGGGAAGGGCATATCTGCCGCTTTGTTTATGGTTATTGCCAAAACATTGATAAACAACCGTGCCAGAAGCGGTGAAGAACCTAAGGTAGTCTTTACAAATGTCAATAATCAACTTTGTGAAGGCAATGAAAACGCAATGTTTGTAACGGCATGGATAGGGGTTTTTGAAATTAGCTCCGGCAAACTAACATATGTTAACGCAGGGCACAATCCACCGCTTATAAAGAAAGCAAACGGTTCCTGTGAATATTTTCAAGTACAAAAAAGCATTGTACTTGCAATGATAAACGGTGTGCAGTACAGGCAAGCGGAAATTCAATTAAATTGCGGAGATACACTATATTTATATACAGACGGTGTAACAGAGGCACATAACGTTGCAGGAGAACTATATGGACAAGAACGCTTGATTACTGCAATAGATAATATACCGGATCTGGTTACCAAGGATATTCTGGACTACATTAAGTCTGACGTAGACAATTTTGCTGCCGGAGTACCGCAGTTTGACGACATTGCCATGTTGATGCTTTCGGTAAAGTAAATTATTGATAATAGAAAGAGTGAAAACTATGGGATTTGCTGTTAAAGAAGGAAAAGAAACCAGAATAACTCTTGAGGGCAAGTTAGATTTTGCGCGGGCACCTATACTGACAGAAGCCCTTACACAGCTAAAAGGGAAAGATATTTCAACGATTTTATTCGAATGCAAGGCTTTGACGTATCTTTCCAGCGCGGGGATACGTGCCATTATATTTGCCCAGCAAAAAATCGCCCCGGGTATGTCTATCATTATGGAAGATGTATGTGACGATGTGGTAGAAGTACTTGACATGTGCGGGTTATCAGATTTTATTGAATTTACAACATCATAGTACAGGGGGCTTGTATATGTATAAATTTGAAATGGAAATGTCCAAATACGCAATGGAAGTTCTGACAAAAACAAATAACATGGATAGGGTTATGGAATTTGTGGAACTGTGTGTAAAAGATATAGGTAATCCGCGTATTTCTCAGCAGCTTACACTTGTGGGGGAAGAACTGGCTTTTAATATTTTCAGCTATGCATACGATGATGACCCGGGCACATTTATTTTGAGAATTTGTGTATATCCCGAACAAGACAAGGTTACAATGGAATTTCGTGACGCAGGTAAACCATATAATCCACTGGAACGCAAACCGGCAGACCTGACAAAGCATATTTCAGAGCGAGAGATAGGCGGCTTAGGTATTGCCCTTTCAAAAAAGCTTACCGATAACCAGGTGTACCGGTATGAAAACGGCCAAAACATCCTGCTTGTAGAAAAGTTTGTTAAATCCGGCGAATCTGCTTAGGAGGTAGAGTACATGAACGAACAGAAAAATATTTTTCGTAAAGATAGCCTGGAGAAAATGTCCTCGCCCGAGAAACTGAATGATTACATTAAGGTTTCAAACCCCAGCATATGGATTATACTAAGCGCGATTGCCATAATGCTTATTGCCGCCTTTATATGGGGTATAACCTACGAATTGCCCGAAGGTATCAGGCCTATTGAGTTTCTGATTGGCAGGTGACGTGAAATGATAAAACTGCCGGAGAAAAAGGCAAAAAAGCGTGTAAAGGTTCCTGTAATTATGCAAATGGAGATGCTGGAATGCGGCGCGGCATCCCTTGCAATGGTTTTAGCTTACTATAAAAAATGGATTCCTTTAGAAAAAGTCCGTGAAGACTGTGCTGTAAGCCGCGATGGTTCTACCGCTAAGTATATGTTAATGGCAGCAAGAAATTACGGTCTTACTGCCAAAGGCTTCAAAGGTGAAGTGGCAAGTGTTCAAAAAGCCACATTTCCTTGCATTATCCATTGGAATTTTAACCATTTTGTAGTACTTACCGGTTTTTGTAATAAGTACGCCTATATAAATGACCCGGCAAGCGGCGAAACTAAAGTGCCTATGGAGGTATTTAACAGGTCTTTTACCGGAGTTTATATGACCTTTGAGCCGGGGGATGAATTTAAACCCGAAGGCCGTCCGCAAAGTGTAATGAAGTTTGCGCGCGAACGATTAAAAGGTACTGCCACACCAATTATCTTTGTAGTATTTACGATGCTTCTTACATCACTAATCGGTATTATCAATCCGGTGATGTCCAGGGTATTTCTTGACAGAGTTTTGACAGGATATAATCCCGATTGGTTTACGCCTATAATTTTAGGGATGTTGGGCCTTGCAGGGGCTTTTTTTATTGTTTCCATAATTAATGCTTTATATCTGTTAAAAATACGAGGGAAGCTGGCTATAGTGGCAAATGCCACATTTTTATGGCACATTCTGCGGTTACCTGTAAGCTTCTTTTCCCAACGCATGGCAGGGGACATTACAGGGAGACTGAAATATAATGAAGCAATTGCAGAAACCTTAATTTCTAAATTGGCACCACTGTTCCTTAATTTTATACTAACCATTCTATATTTTGTTATAATGGTACGTTTTAGTTTAGTGCTGACAGCCATAGGGCTTTTTGCTGTAGTCGTAAATATGATAATGGCAAGAATAATTTCAAAAAGGCGCATTAATATTACACGTACCCAAATGCGGGACGAAGGCAGGCTTAGCGGCCTTACTTTGGGCGGCATAAAAATGATTGAAACAATAAAATCTTCCGGTGCCGAAAATGGATTTTTCGAGCAGTGGGCAGGTATTAGGGCGGCTGTAAACAGGTCTAAAGTCGAATTTATCAAAACCAACACATATTTGGGGGCAATACCGGAGTTTGTATCTTCTGTTACCCAAGTTGCTATTTTAATAACCGGTGCCTACTTGATTTTGATGGGGGAATTTACACCCGGTATGCTTTTAGCTTTCCAAGGTTTCTTAATGGCTTTCAGTGCCCCGGTGGCATCTTTTATAGACGCCTCCCAATGCATTCAGGAAATGCGGGTTACAATGGAGCGGGTTGAGGATGTATTTAAGTGCAGCCCGGATGGGGCGAAAACCGAGATTGCCGAGGATACAGACGAATATGACAAACTTTCCGGAAACATTGAAATTAAAGGCGTTTCTTTTGGGTACAACAAGCTTATAAACCCGCTAATCAACGATTTTAATATGACAGTAAAGGCAGGGTCATCCGTTGCCTTTGTGGGCTCAAGCGGCTGCGGAAAATCCACTTTAACAAAATTGATTTCCGGGTTATACAGCCCTTGGGCAGGTGAAATCCTTTTTGACGGTATGACAATAACACAAATAAACCGCAATATGTTTACAAGTTCCGTTGCGGTTGTTGATCAGGACATTACCATATTCGAAGATTCTATATCTGACAATGTAAAGCTTTGGGATAATTCTATCGAAGATTTTGAAGCTATTTTAGCTTGCCGTGACGCCGGTATCCATCATGATATTCTTCAACGCCCGGACGGATACAAGCATATGATGGCCGAAGGCGGGAAAAATTTTTCCGGCGGGCAGCGTCAAAGACTGGAAATAGCCAGGGCTTTGGCCAGTGACCCTGCTATACTAATTATGGATGAAGCAACCAGTGCCCTGGACGCTAAAACAGAATTTGATGTAGCCAACGCTATCCGCAACAGGGGTATCACTTGCATAATTATTGCTCACAGGCTCTCCACCATCCGGGATTGCGACGAAATTATTGTGCTGGACAAAGGCCTTGTGGTAGAGCGCGGGACTCATGATGAACTAATGGAAAAAGGCGGTTTTTATACCAGGCTTGTAACCACGGAATAGAGGTAGAACGTATGGGCTTATACACTGATCAAATAACTGCCAGAATCAAAAGTGACCAGGATGCTTTTGAAGAAAGTTTCGTCCATTTGGCATCTGTGGTAATGGGGCATAAACGTCAGGCAGAAACCTTTTTATCAGACAGAGACGCAGCCAAAAACGCTATAGAAGAAATATTGAAATTTTATCACATTGTACCTGTAGAATTGCCAAGCAGCATAGAGTCTGTAGATGACCAACTAGAATTTTTTCTTCACCCGGCAGGCATTATGCGCCGAATGGTGGAATTAACGGGAAATTGGTATAAAGACGGCATAGGCCCCCTGTTGGGGCAAACAGAAACAGGTCAGGTTATTGCCCTGCTGCCCGGTAAATCGTCAGGTTACACATATTTTGATCATGAGCAAAATAAACGCGTTAAAGTAAACAGCGAAATTGCAAAAAAAATCAAAATAGACGCTTTTTGTTTTTACAATCCGCTCCCAATGCGGAAAATTAGTATTTCCGATTTGCTTTTATATATGGTACGGGTTTTGGCAGTTTCGGATTATGTAATAATTGTATCGGCAGTGCTTGCCACTACCTTATTGGCCTTAATTATTCCTTATGCTAACCAACAGCTTTTTGGTCATATTATCCCGTCCGGAGAAATTACGCAGCTTATTGCTATTTCCTTTTTACTTGTTGGCGTTACTATATCCACCATGTTAATTAAAGTAACCCAAAATATTATTTATGCAAGAATTAATACAAAAACCGAAATGGCTGTGCAAGCGGCTACAATGGGCAGGCTGCTTTCGCTGCCCCCCGGCTTTTTTAAAGAATATACATCCGGTGAAATTGCTCAGCGTACATTTAGCTTAGCTTCGTTATGCGGTATTTTGATACATGTTATTTTTGGTGCAGGGCTTGCCGGGTTATTTTCCTTTATTTACATTGGGCAAATAGCTGTAATTACACCGGTATTGGCAGCACCTGCTTTATTGATAATAGCGGTAAACATTGCATTAACAATTATTAATTCACTAATATCCATTGGTGTTTCCAAAAAGCAAATGGAAGGCGGCGCGAAACTAAACGGTTTGGTATTCTCGCTAATTTCCGGTGTGCAAAAAATCAAATTATCAGGAAGTGAACGCCGCGCATTCTCTAAATGGGCGAAGAAATACTCCGAAAATGCCTCTCTGATTTATACACCCCCTATTTTTATAAGAATCGCACCTGTCCTAATTGCAACAGTATCTATGGTAGGGGGTGTAATTTTATTTGCCATAGCAGCTTCATCCAACATGTCGGTTGCAGAGTATATGGCTTTTAGCGTTGCCTTTGGTTTGGCTTCCGGTGCCATTATGAACCTGTCTAACATTTCAGCAACAATTGCTTCCATTAAACCTGTGCTAGATATGGCAAAACCTATTATGCATACCCAACCGGAAACTTCCGTAGGCAAAAAAATGCTGGACCGCTTGTCCGGGGCCATAAATGTAGACAATGTCTCATTTCGTTATAACGAAGATATGCCCTTGGTGCTTGAAAATTTATCGCTAAAAGTTAACCGCGGCCAATATGTGGCTGTAGTAGGTGCTTCCGGCTGCGGCAAATCTACTCTATTACGGCTTTTATTAGGCTTTGAAGAACCTTTAAAAGGTGCTGTATATTATGACGCTTACGATATGAAAGCTATTGACCTCAAATCATTGCGTAAATCCATTGGATGTGTAATCCAAAACGGTACGCTTATGACCGGTTCCATATATGAAAACATTACAATATCCGCACCGTGGCTAACAATTGATGAAGCTTGGGAAGCGGCAGAAATGGCCGGGATAGCTGACGATATACGCGCAATGCCAATGGGAATGCACACTTTAGTTTCCGATGGCGGCGGCGGTGTTTCCGGTGGGCAAAAACAGAGGATACTTATTGCCCGCGCTCTTGCCCCAAAGCCAAAAATACTGCTGTTAGATGAGGCCACATCTGCGTTGGATAACATCACACAAAAACATGTTTCCGACTCGCTGGACAGGTTAAAGTGTACGCGTATTGTAATAGCCCACAGGCTGTCAACAATCCGTCAGTGTGACAGGATTATCATGCTGGAAAAGGGCAGCATTGTGGAGGATGGGACTTATGAGGAGTTGATGGCACTTAACGGGAAGTTTGCGGAGTTGGTGGAACGGCAGAGGTTGGAGAACTAATGACTCTGGATTTTGAAATGAGTGTGAAAGCGCGTGCCTATGATTTGCCCTAAACTAATCGTTGAAAAAGATGATATAGAGAGATTGTCAACTGAATTACTTGGCAATCATACACTCCCTGCATTTCTATTTGACGAAACAAAGTATATACGAGTGGTAATCGGAATGAAAGTTGCTAATAATTATGTTGGTATGAGTTACGGGGTCATCGCGCATAATACAGAAGTTTTTTTTCTCCATTTTTTATACATTAGTAAAGATTACCGCAGGTGTGAATTCGTTATTCATTTATTAGAATTTACATTGAAATCTGCTGTTATTACTGCGGAAGCAAAAAAAGCGATCTGGAAATATGTCATATATGAGAACATGAGTGATGTGCATCTAAAACTTTTGTCCATGCTTCCATTTTGTCATGTAACAAAAATCACAAAAATAAAAAGTTACCAAATAAAAACTAAAGATTTTGAACATATACGCTTAGGAAAATTTATTTCGCGTAACTCACATAGTCTGAAAAACAGCAAGTACAGTATAGTGAGGTGGTTCGAATGCGATAATAGGTTGAAAGAAATGATGTTTAAAATAGAGACGAGTATAAAACATGATAAAAACTATTTATCTCCATTTATTGAAGATGAAATTAGTTGGCAAGGAAGTTTAGACGAACAAACTTCACTTGTTCTTGTGAAAAGAGATGTGCAAGAACCTTTAGGGTGGATAATATGCAGTAAACTTTCCGACAAAAAAGTGCAGATAGAACGTTTATACATTTACGAAGACAAGAGAGTAGGTTTCGTTGCGGCTCATTTTCTTGCCTATGTGTTGGACAAAATCAAACTATTGTATGAACAACTTTGTTTTAATGTGATTGAAGGAAATCAACAAATGAAGAGATTTGTAAATTATTTCAACGCACCTATAGTTGACATGGATTATAGTGCATTAAAATTAAGTATCATTACATGTAAACTTGAAATAGTTTTTGAGAGACATGCTACTGAATGAAGCGGCATGATTAGCTACAATCCATATTAGACTTCTTGCATAACTAAGCAAAAGATAGTACACTTCCAATTAGTGGGGGTGAACAAAGTGAAGTATGAGAAGATGAAAAAATATGGTGAAGGCAAA
>WQTQ01000182.1 GCA_009786175.1 Bacillota bacterium
TGTGCCGCTGCCTATATCAACAAAATCATTTACTGCATTAAGTGCCATAAACCCCGGGATAGACATGTCGCGGCTGCTTGTCATACGCATAAAGTCGCCCAGACTCCATATATCGTCTCTTCCAAGGTCAAGGCCTGCGGCCAATACATCTGTATAAATGTCTATCATTTGGCTGACGGTAATTGCTCCGTACTGCATAAAGCGGTTAATAAACTCCTGCGGCAGCCTGCTGTTAATGCCAATATACTGAAAGCCGAACCCCAAGGGGAAGAAGTACAGCTCACCGTTTACGGTTAGGGCTTGCAAGGCTTCCTCGTAAAAATCGTGCCGGTTGAAAGTGCTGCATATGTTTATCAGTTCATGAATTTCTGTCAAATAGCCATCCCGCGCAAAGTCCCACATAGGGAAGAGCGGGTCTGCAAAAATAAGATCGAAACCCTCACCTGCGGCGAACATGCTTTGTAGCCTGTATGCCCAGTAATCTGCTTCGGTTTCCGGGTTGTAAGTGGTAATTTCCAGTTCAAACCGGCGATCGTATTCCATTAGACGAGCCGCCTGCTGCAAAATTGGACGGAAATGCCCCGGCGCAAGAACTGTAAGCCTGCCGCCCGGACGTTGTGGTGTTACAGGGGAAGGGTCTGCGGTGTCCGGTTGCTGTGGTGGTGCTTCGTTGTTTTGTACGGTGCCGGGGGTTAGCTCTGCCTCCAGCCTTTCAAGAAAGTCTGCCGGGGTTTCCCTTTTCGGCGGGGTGCTTCTGCCACAGGCGGACAAAATTAGTAAAACGCACAACGCAAGTGTTACACCGTATGATATTTTACGTTTCATAAGTTCTCCTCCTGTCCAATGTTATGTAATTTCAAGTGAGTGTCTCGTTAAGCAAGAAAACAATTATTTCCTATAGCGACAATCATCGATTCGGAGCATTAGGGAATTATTGTTTTCGGACTAACGAGACAGCCCTTGAAATATTTATTCAGTTGACTCGATTTTCGAGTCAACTGATTCTACTGTACCAAAAACCAATCAAAATCCACATAGCCGCCGGTGCTTTCCGTGGCGTAGTTAAACAGTGCAAAGCGATATCCGGTAAAGTGCGCCAATGTATACCGCATTTTTAGTGTGCCGCCAATTTTTTTCCACTTGCTGCCACACAGGCTGTAATAAAAGTTGGCTTCGTCTATGGCATCTGTAAAGTTGAAATCAATTTTCAGACGCACCTGATCCTGTGTAAGGGGTACAACCTCCATTGTATCCGTTGATGTGGCCATAATTATAGATTTTTGGCCGTCTTCCATTTTCACACCCACAAACCCATACAGCTCTGCAAGGGCAGCAAAGCCTGCCACGTCACCGTCTTTCATTTGGCCTGTGTCCAGTAAAACACTGCCGGAGCATGCAGGCCCAAATGTGCGCTGGGTAAGGGTGTTTCTTGCTTCCACCAAGCTTTGTATCACATGGGTTGTTGTAAGCCTTAGCCAGCCTTTACGCGCCGTAAGTGACCAGCCCGTATTATCCGGGTTGTGGTTCCACTGCCACTGCAGCGGCAGCTTGTCGCCGTCAAAATCGTCGGACACAACTAACGGAGCTGTTAGGTGAGGGGCAGATGGGTATGGCATTTCTATGGGCACTTCGCCGTCTTCACCAAATATTGGCCAGCCGTCTTGCCAGCTTACAGGCACCAGCACAGGTATACGCCCTACGGAACCATGATCCTGAAACAACATGGCATACCATTTTCCACATGGGGTGTCAACTATCCCGCCTTGGGCCACACCCGCATTTTGGAAGCCAAGGTTATCATCCAACACAATTCTGCCCTCGTACTCACCATCTATTGCATTTGCCCGGTAACATATTTCTATGCGCCTTCTTGTGCCTGTGCGGGGCCACGCGATAATAAAAATATAATACTTGCCGTCCAGCTTATATATGTGGGCCCCTTCTGCCAAGGATTTACCCCCGGTAATGTCCGCGTGTTCAATTATTACTTTGTTTAGCCCATTTGGTTTTATTGCCGTTGCGTCCGCGGTTAGCTCCACAAGCCTAATCGCCCCTGCCCCGTAAACCATGTATACCCTGCCGTCATCAAAAAGCAATGACATGTCATGGTAAATGCCTTCAATGTCATACCTGCGCCATGGCCCGTTTTCTATGTCTTCTGTTTGGAAAATGTAGGTTGTATTTGTATTGTAAGCCACAAAGCTAACATAAAAAGTACCGTTGTGGTACCGCAAACTGCTGGCCCAAGATCCCCTGCCGTAGTCATGCTTGCCGTTCCGCAGTGCCATATGGTCGATATCGGAAAGGGTGTCGTACACGTAATTTACAATCTCCCAGTTTACCAGGTCTTTAGACTTCATTACCGGGCACCCGGGGGTAAAATACATTGTGGTGCTTGTCATATAGTAGGTATCCCCAACGCGGATAACAGACGGGTCCGGCACATCCGCGTAAATAAACGGATTGATAAATGTATCTGCAGCCATTTTTTCACTCCTAAAATTTAAGAATCACGCTTTCGCCTTTAGCCAGGTTAATCTGTTTCTGCTGCCCGCCAAAAACAATTATGCCGGTATAGTCGGCTTTAGCGGTAATGTTCGCGGTTAACAAAATGCCGCATTTCCAAGTCAAATCTATAACTAAACCGCCTTTGGCACACAAGCCCTTAAACGACCCGTTTTGCCATTCTTCCGGCAACGCTTTTAATAAGTATACATGGTTTTGACTACTTTGTACAAACATATGGGCGATTGCCGCTGTCGCGCCAAAATTCCCGTCTATTTGAAATGGCGGATGGTCGTCAAACAAGTTTGGCAATGTTGAGTGGCGCAGCAACTCGTTTAAATGGAAGTACGTCTCTTTGCCGTCCCCAAGCCGGGCGTAAAAATTAATTATCCATGCCCTGCTCCACCCTGTATGGCCTCCCCCTTGGGAAAGGCGTAACTCCAGTGTTTTTCTTGCGGCCTGGGCCAAGTCCGGTGTGGTTTCCGGGCTTATGCCGTTGCCGGGGAACAAAGCGAACAAATGGGAAATATGCCTGTGGCCAGGTTCGGCCTCTACTTTTTCTTCAAGCCATTCCATTATGCCGCCGTTTTGGCCAATTTTAATAGGCGGCAGTTTTGCCCGCATTTCCGCTGCTTTGGCCGCAAGTTCCCGGTCGCAGTCAAGTACTTTGCAGGCCTGTTCAAAGGCATCAAACAGCTCAACAAGTATTTGCGAGTCCATAGCGCAGCCTTCTGTAAGCCATGCGTGCTTCCCGTCCGGCAGCACATAAGTGTTTTCCGGCGAAATTGTCGGCGACACTACCAGCTCGCCATTTTGGTTTTCTATAAGAAAATCTTCAAAAAACAGACAAGCGTCTTTTATAAGGTAAAAATGCTCTTCCAGGAATTTTTTGTCCAAGGTGTATTCATAATGTTCCCATATGTGCAGGCAAAGCCACGCGGCACCCATCACCCAGTAGGTAGAGCCAATCCATGTATCCTGGGGCGCGGTGTCACCCCATAAGTCCGTATTATGATGAGCAACAAAGCCTTTTGCGCCGTACATTTTACTGGCTGTTGCTACCCCGTTAGGGTGCATACGTTTTATATGCTCGAACAGCGGTCGGTGACACTCCTGCAAATTACATATTTCCGCGGGCCAGTAGTTCATTTGCGCGTTAATGTTAATTGTGTACTTGCTGTCCCAGGCGGGCAAGAAGTCCTGGCACCAGATACCCTGCAGGTTAGCAGGTAACGAACCCGGGCGGCTGCAAGACATAAGCAGGTAGCGGCCATACCTAAAGTACAAGGCGATAAGCCCCAAATCGGTGCCGCCTTCTTTAACAAGGGCCAGCCGTTCATCTGTGGGCAAATCGCTTTCACTTGTAGCCAAGTCAAATGACACGCGGCTTTCTATAGCTTTGTAATGCTCTATATGCGCATTGCGGACGCTGTTGAAGTCCTTATGACTAACGGCAGTTAATGTTTTTACACAACTATATGCCGAGTTTTGTTGGCGGAAACTTGTAGCCGCGGTTACATACAAAACAACTTCCCGGGCGTTCTTGCAAACAATATACTCGCCAACAGTAGATATTTCACCGCGCGCAGCATGGGCAGACGTCATACAGCAAAATGATATGCCGTTTGTACCGCCGTTAACGCCGTCCACGTAAATTATATTATCGCCTGCCGCGCCCGAGCTCTCGCACAGCCTGTTGCGTACCAGCCGCGCGTCAAAGGATATGCCTGCCGGGTTGTTTGTAGACATTTTTATAGCGATAACATCATCTTGTACAGACGCAAAAACCTCCCGCCTATAACTGTAACCGTTTGCCGTAAACTCTGTTACGGCCAAGCCCTCGTCAAGTAATAAACAACGGGTATAATCCTGTACTCCGCCAATGTCTTTATATTGAATATGCAAATCTGCCAGCGCTTGGTATACACGCTGAAACTCCGGGGTTGCAGTTAACGCGTAACGGGACAGTTCTTCCGCTTCTTTTATTTTGCCCTCACGCAAAAGTGAACGAATCCGCTGAAGATTTTTTACGGCATCCGGGTTATTGCGGTTGCGAAACCCGCCGGACCAGCAAGAGTCTTCATTTAGCTGTATTCGTTCATGATGTGTTCCGCCAAATATCATTGCCCCAAGCCTGCCGTTACCTACAGGCAGAGCTTCTGTCCACCTGTAGGTATTCGCGGGCTTTTTATACCATAATTTATTTTCTGCCATATCCGGCTCCTATTCTGCCGTAGCAACCACAGCGTAAAACGCTTCCTTGGGCTGCAAATCTTTATCAAACAGTACAGGAGAGCCCCAACGGCGCCAGCTATGGCCGTCATGGCGGGCCCACATTGTTACGCGCTCGATATGGCTTGCATATTCCAAGTACATTTTGAAAAGCTCTGTATACATTTCCGCCTGGCGTTTAGATTGCTCCGGTGTTAGCGGGTTGGCGGGTTCTTCATGGCTGCCGAATGTAATGTCCAACTCTGTAACAGAAATTTTTGCCCCTGTTTTGGCAAAACGCTCTAAGCTTTCCCGTACATGGGCAAGGTTTGTTTTTTGGTTGCAGTGGGCCTGCATACCAATACCTTCTATAAGCAAACGGCCATCGTATTCCGGGTGATTGCGCCACTGCTGGTTAATTTCCTCTACCATTTGGGCAATCGCCTCGCGTTTTGTAGGAAACTCTTCGTTGTAATCGTTGTAATACAATGTGGCCGCAGGGTCGTATTTGCGGGCAAAATAATAGGCGTCAAATACATAGTCCGCGCCGCTTTCGCCCTTCTCTGGGTCTGCGCCGTTTGCATAAGCCAAGTACCATGGGGAAACCGCACGGGGGTTTTCGGACATACCACGCAAATGGTCGCGCCAGTTACCTGAAAACTCGCCACCGTCACGGAAGGCTTCGTTTATTACATCCCAGGAAAGAATACGGCCGCTGTACCTGCCGCCATAGGCTTTAATGAACGCTTCCATGTTTGCCTTTGCTTCCGTCCTTGTTTTGGGGCTGCCGTCTTCATTCTTATTAAGCCAAGGTGCAGATTGCCCATGCCAAACAAAGGTGTGGCCAATCATTTTAATACCATTTTCGTTTGCCCATTCCACCATTTTGTCTACGGCCTCAAAATCATACTCGCCGGGGGCCGGTGAAACATAAACAGGTTTCATGGCGTTCTCCGGTGTTAAAGCATTAAAATGATGCTTAAACATTTCCAGGGTTTCGGGGTTTTTCCAATCGTACGGGGATAAAATGTTGCCAAACAAAAAGTGCTTCTCAAAGGTTTTTTGCAATGATGGTAATGACAAGTCCATGGTAAATCCTCCTTTTTTTTGTCCCCTGCGTGTGCGCAAGGGTATGTATCGCATTTGGATTTTTGTATAAAGGGGCCGTCTTGTCAAGCATGAAAAGGATAACTTCCTATAGCGAGTATCAATGATTATCGCATTAGGGAATTATCGTTTTCGAGCTAACGAGACAGCCCCCAAATCAAAAGTAATTTACAAGCTTAGAAGCTACTAGAAACCTAATATTCTGTTAGCTTCCGCAACTGCGTCATTTACAAGTGGTTGAGCTTCTTCTACGATAACAGCAGCGTCAGAACCTTCATGCCACATTCTCCAAGAGAATACTTCGCCTTCGTGGAAACCTGGGCCAGGAAGAACAGCGTGCCACATTGGCTCCCAACGTGTACCGTCGCGGCCAAACAATGCCATTGTTTCGTCTACGTTACGAGGTGTAGAGTGTACAAGATATGCAGCGGCTTTCCAAGCATCTGGATCGTCAAAGCCCGGTAGCGGACGCTGCCACATCAGATACGCGAACATAATGTCATCAACTTCTTGTGCGTTAAATGTAGATGGGATAACATTAAAGTTTGTGTTACCTTGGAAACGGTGTGTGGTGCCTGATGGGCCAACCGGGAATGTTACAAAGCCGAATGGGTCGTCAGAGTAATTTGCAAGGGTACCGGCCAACCCGGATCCACCATTAAACCATGCAACTTCACCATTTCTAAATGCATAGTCAAACCAGTTCCATGGTGTATCAGGCGGTTGAGGCATCATAACATTTTCAACATGTCTTAAGTTGTTTATAAATGTAAGAGTCTCTAGGAATTCAGGTGTGTTTGTTTGGTTGTGGAATCTTCCTTGGGCGTCGCGATAAATATACCTGGCATTGTTAGTAGGCAAAGCCCACATTAGCAAGAATGACGAGAATCCTGCAAAACCCCATGTGTCATTGATACCGGTGTTGTCAATGTCGCGGGTTGTTGCATGCAACAATTCTAACCATGCATCCCATGTCCACTCGCCGCGCAATTGCAGGTCAAATGGTAAATATGGGTCAACTCCTGCTTCTTCAAGAAGTCTCATGTTAAACCATAAACCAGGGCCTGTTTGGATATCTCTTGACCAGCCATGAGGCACACCGTTGGCGTCGCGTGCCATGTTAACGGTATTTTGGTTCCATGTGTACTCGGATGTGTCTGTAAAGTCTACTGTTGTAATTGGCGCAAGTAAGCCTTGTGTCATTAGAGGGCCAAACCAGTAGTGAGAAAGGATAAAGATGTCTGCTGCAGGGTCGCCTGCCAAGATAGACATGGTTGCAATTTCTTGGATATAGCCCCAGCCACCCAAGTTTTCTTCACGCATTGTAAAGTTGTATCTATCCATTACATAGATACGGTCATCCAAACGCGCTTCTCCTTGCAATGTTGTAGGTTCAGCGGTGTCTACACACCAGTTAGCCCACCAGTTACCAATAACAATTTCTCTGCCGCCAAGGTCACGTGGCGGTGCAGAAGGCTCTTCTTGAGCTGCAGGTTCCGGCTCTGGTGCCGGTGCTACAGGGGTTTCAGCGGCAGGTTGGTTATTTGCTTGTGTACCCCCGTCATTTGTGTCATTTCCGCCGCCGCATGCAGCAAGTGCAAATAAAGCCACAAGCAGCACTGGAAGCAACAAAACTTTCATTTTGACTTTCATTTTTTTTCTCCTCTCGAAAAAAATAATTTTTATTATAACCGGCGGAAATGCCGGACTATAACCATGATAATTACATTTTAATACCCGATTGTCCAATACTTTCTACAAACAGCCTTTGTGTAAACAGGTAAAGCACAATTAACGGCGCAACTGCCATTAACAGCCCGGTGGCAATCATAACTTGGATAGCAGCGTTACTAACACCTTCACCGTATATTGCCATATGGAACTCGCGGTAAGCTTCCGCAAGGCCGCTTAACTGAACAGAGAATACACCCTGCGACCGTAGGAACAGCGTTGAATAAAACCCGTCTGTCCACTGCCATACAAAGGCGAACAAGAAGCAGGATGCCAAAATTGGTTTAGCGTCAAGCAGCATAATTTGTACAAATGTACGTAGTTTGCCGCAACCGTCTACATATGCCGCCTCTTCCAGTTCTTTTGGCACAGTACGGAAGTATTGACGAAGCATGAATACATACAGACCGCTTCTAAGGCCCATTCCCGTGGCAACAAGAATCAGGTAACCTGTTAATGTGTCCAATAGATTAAGCGGAGAGCCGCGAAATAAGGTAAACAAACCAAATACATCAAAGAAACGGAAATTTAAAAATAACGGAGCCATTATGGTTTGCGGCGGTACAATTATTGTTAGAATAACGCACATAAACCAAAACCCTTTTAGCGGAAATTGGAACCTTGCAAAACCGTACGCTGTTAATGTACAGGCAGTAATTTGCAAAATAGCTACCAAAAACGCAATACCGGCAGACCTAAACAGTGCCCCCCAATAGCTCATTATACTTGCTGCCATTCTATAATTGCCCAACGAAAAATTACGTGGGATAGATATAACAGAAGCATCGTACAAGTCTGCCCTAGACATTATACTTAAGGAAAATTGGTTAAGCAAAGGCTGAAGTATTAAGAAGCAAAGGCCAAACAGCAATACAACCTTAAAAATTGTGTTAATTGTATTTGTCAAAGCCCTCTTTACAAAATATCCTCTGCTTTCGCGGTTTCGTTTAACATACTCACCTATACGGCTGGGTTTTCGCGTATTAACTTTTTCAACTTTAGTCATAGTAATACACCACCCTCGATATTAATCCACATACAATGGCAAGTATTAATGCCACAACCAAGAAATACACCCAAACCATTGCGGATGCCAAGCCGTATTCCATACCCTGCAGCATGTTTTGCCTGGCAAGGTTCATTACGCGGTTGTCTGTCCTAACCAAGAAGTCTACTACGGTATACACAACTACAACCAAAATCATTGGGGAAAGCATTGGGAATGTAATTTTCCAAAAATTCTCCCATGCGGTTGCGCCTTCAATACTACTGGCCTCATATACACTTTTAGGTATCGTCTGCAAGCCGGATAAAAATATTAAGATCTGTATGCCCGACGCCATGGCAATTGTATGAATCTGGTTGATAATCAGGAAAATATACTCCATAAAGTCATTAACAGCCGCGGCACCTGTCGCACTCATTAATATGTCTTCAAGCACACCTGTTATGTTTGCCCTTAAGGCGTTACTTTCCCTTATATGGTCTGCTAACTGATTTAACATAGAGTTGCTTGTTTCCAAGTCTACTAATACACCACTTGCAAGTATTACAGGCAGGAAGAACACAGCGCGTACAAAGGCCCTTCCCGGGAAGGCATTGTTTAGCAATACCGCTATAAAAAAACTAAATATCAGTACCGCAGGAATCATTACGCCCATTCTGGTTACCTCTTCTGTTACATAGCGGGTATACGCAGGGTGTACTAAAAGGGCACGGTTTAGGTTTACAAGCCTTGTAAACTCCAAGTCGAAACGGTTGTATTGTATATTTAAGTGTACCTGAGAAAATACCATACGTATAGACTGTATCATCGGCCTTGCCATAAAGGCCAGAAAACCAATAATAAATGGTGAAATAAACAGGTATCCGGCAATTGCGCCCTTTGTCGCAAGTGTTATTTTGTTGCGCTTTCTCGCGCTGTTTTCAGCAACCACGATATTCATTCCTTCCTTTTTCAGGTGACTAACGCACTACCGTATAACGCATTGCGGGAACAATTACACCATCTTGTTTAAAATCAAAATTGGACAAATTTACATATACTCTTGTGCCGTCTTCATACACCGTAACGGTAACATCATCCGATAAAATCATGTGGTTAACTATTAATTGGTTGTACAGATGTGAGAAGTATCTGTTATGGTTTTGATACAGCATATTGGCTTCGTTAACCCAGCGGTCATACTCGTTTGCAAAGAAGCGTCTGTACCTGGCTACACCGTGGAGTTCGCTGGTGGGCTGTGTTTTAAAGCTAAAGAATAAGGACGAACCGGATTCCACAGAACGCAGTAAATAGTACGAATAGTCTTCGGACAGGTTAAGTGGCCGCCCGGCAAAATGCACCAGCCCGTGCAAAGCTATCTGGTAAAACGGTACCGATACATCTGTGATGGCAAAATTTTGGTCCGAAAGTGGCATACCGGTAATTACATTGGCGAAAGGCATCGCATAAGCAAAGCCGTAGTTTAGCCAAATACCGGTACCACCGGCTTTTAAGTCTGCCAGTAAATTGCTTCGCATATGCATAGACGATTCGCGGCTTACATAACGTCTATCGTTAAAGTCCCCGGCCAAGGCACTGCCCATTGTACGGAATGAAATATTATTTACACCCAAATTGGATGCTTGATCCACAAAATTATTTACCAAATCCATTGTAAACCCGGGTGTTGCCAGTACTACAGGGTCTGCAAGCACACTCGCGCTTCCCAATTGTCCAAAGTGCACATGACTGTGCCCGTTGTGTTGAACCCTGTCACGGGTTACATAGCGGGCAGCGTCACTATTTAAACTAAAACCGTTAAATAATGAGTTGTCGCGCATTAGGACAAAATCGCCCTCTAAATAAAATTCGTAGCCAAACCTGTTTGCGGCATCTAACATATTATTGAAAGACCGCCTGTTACCCAGCCGTGAGACAAGTCTTACCCTGGTTGGTACGGAATGGTCTATGGAATTATTATGGGCACCCAGCATACGGATGTGCAAGTTTTGCCACCCCATAGAATGGAAATCTTCCATCATACCCGCAGCTTCATCGAAAGTTGTTAGGGCAAACGGACGGGAAACCGGCATACCCAACAGTGGCTGAACCATTTCTATCGCGCCAAGGATTTCTACCATAGCGTTTACAGGCTCTGTTACACGGTTGTTTAGCCATGGATAACGGGCTTGTAAAAACTCCCGGTAGGCCACTGCCATACCAACATAGCCCGGTGTGTCTGTAAACACATAGCGTACAACAATAGATTCGCCTTCCGGCAAACGCCGTTCATGAATTTGGATACTTTCCGCGGTACGCCCCGTTACATTGGCAAGCCCGCCGTGTATTAACCGGAAGTTTGCCGATACACTACTGTATGGGGTGCGCATACCGCCTGTTTCTGCCCATACTTGCGCGTATGAGGCACCGCTTTCGATTATTGCGGCAAAAGTGCCGCCGTTCCTGTATATACCAAATACCGGATATGCCGCCCGGTTATCATGAATAATTGCTTCGCGGAAAACAGCCTCGTCCCAGCCAAAAATATTACTGGAGAAAACTTGCTGGCTATGGCGCCCGTTGTTGAAAAACAGTAAAGACCCGGAGCCATCCGGCAAAAAGAGATAACCTTCGTCATCGTTATGGCCTGCGCCAAAAAACGGCATTAATGTAAACCTGGTGGGAAGAAACTCTACACGGTAATTGATTTCATCAAAAGGAACTGTAACTACCATGGCATTTTGGTCAAGTTCAAAACGCATTGTAACGTTGAAAACCGGAATATCTAAATACGTATCCAAACCAAAGTAGTTCATGTCATATTCCCATTCGTAAATGGTATAGCCGACACTTTGCAGCATATCTTGTAAACGCTCAAGCATAAAATCTTGTATCGCGCTGCGCAGCACAAAAATATTTTGATACTCTAACGTAGGGAACCTCTCCAGCAATTCCGAACGGTTATCTGCGGGGCGCAAACGGTTTATATCAAAAAGCCTGTAGGCTTCTAACATTTGACGCCTTTGTGCGGGCTCTAACTGGTCTATGAAGTAATAAAAGCGTTCTTCGTATATGGCATCCGGTATAAAGAAAATCTTCGGTATGTTACCAACAGTAAAATATACTTCCAAGCCGCCGTCAACCAATGCATGCTCGAAACTGTTATTTTGCACCGATTGCCTGTAGGTAGTAAATGTTTGCCCTGCACCAAGCCGGTTCTCAAACTCAAGCAAAAACAGACTTTGCATATGAGAACGTGCTACAGGAGCCGCGTTTACTTCATTTCTTGCGTTGTATGGCGTAGAACGCCATTCTTTACCGCTGCCGCGCTCTGTAACAACAATTTCTGCGGTGTCGGTTAAAAATTCCAGGATTAGATATTCATTTTCAATTGATACAACCGGGGGTATGTCGTCTGCAAGGCCGTAACCAAAAATGATAATCTCGCCGCCATACCTTTCCTCCATTGTGCAAGCTGCCGCAATAAGCACAAGGCAGGTTAAAAAAGACAACATAAAAATTTTCTTACATGACTTCATGAACATCATCACCTCATCCTAAACAGAATTTCTTGCCCAAGAGATATAAAATACGCAACCCCGTCACTTACAACCGCGAAAAACATAACAAAAACGAAAATAATTACGCCAATAGCCACAACGGTAAAAAGCGATGACAATATTGTTTTACTCATTGTGTAGTCATGAATTTCCATCATTGCGCAAAGAAGTAGAAGTACAAACCAAAACATACCGACACTGGTCATTAACCAGTATAACGCGCCTTCGTCAAAAGTTATTATGTGGCTTACAGGTACCAGCGCGGCATTGATAATAATCATAGGTACCAGCGCGTAGGCAGTACCCATGTATATGTCCTTAAGCCGCCCTTTGCCATCCATAAGTGTAGTCAAACTCCAGTTGGCAATAGTCCATAAAAAAAGTGGCAATAAAACTTGAGCAATTACTATAAAAATGTTAAAAGACTCTAGGTTCACAAGCCTAAATTGGAAGTTGGTAGCCGTATAACGCAGTATCTCAACTATAACAGCCAATACTACAATTGTGTGAGCGGCCGCCATACTGCCCTTGCGTTCGTGAACTAAGTCCCAAAAACCCACAAGAGGCCTACGCATTGTATAAAGGCTGTAGCGCAAGCTTTGCACGTATTCCGTTCGCGTCATGACTCCAACACTTCCCTTCTGATGCGGAGGACAAATTTAACCACAGGCGGAACAACAATTAAAGTACCTATAACTATTGCAAATATCCAAAAGTGGTCTTCCATCCATTGACGGCGATAGAAACCAAATGCACGCCCGTATCCTCTAAAGTCGTCGTTTAATTGGAAATAACGCATTGCATCTCTGTAATAGCCTTGACGCAACAGCGACCGGGCAATACCCGCATAGGCCATACCAAAATTACCGTTCATTCTTAGCACCTGCTGCCAGCTTTCCGCGGACGCGTCATACAAACCCTGGCGATAATAAAGTATAGCTTGGTTTATAAGAGTACCGTATTCTGTTAAGTCGAAACGTGTTACGGCGGCGGTTTGAGCGTCAAGAGCATACAAGGCAAAACCCATACTGTCTACCGCAGAAGGCAGAATAAACATACCCTCACGGTTACCCCTGCCCCCAAAAACGAACAACAAGTCCCCTTGAAAATCGTAGGCAAACAGACGCCCACGGGTACGGTCAAAGGCAACAAACGTCTCGTTGGGGAGGGTTGTTATGTCTATAAACCTGGAAGGGCCGGTTATACCGGCAGCAGTCCCGTATGTCAAATCCCCAACAATGGAGAATCTGCCATTTCTAATTAATATATCGTTACCCATGGCATTTAAACGCCTAACAGGGTCTACTTGCAAATTGGAATTTGTTACAAAAATAAATCCTTCTTGGTCTATAAATACATTGTTGTACTCTGTTGGTGTGTATAAGGGCATGCGGGCCCTTTGCTCTTGCGTGGCAATCATGCGCCAAAATTGGTCTATCGGGGAAATTGTAACAGGGCTTGCCCCCATGTAGCCCGCAAAATTTCCGTAGCGGTCAAATTCCATAAGGCCACGGTTTACGTGAGTCGCTTGTACAAATAACCTGCCCGAATGGTCTACACCCAGTTTATTGGGTATAAAATGCAGCCCAGGGTCTAAAAGACTATTTTCCGGGTGAGTTATTTCTCTTATAACATTCCATTCCGAGTCTACATGTAAAATACGGTGATTTTCTGTATCGGCAATCCATATGTCGCCCCACGCCGCGACAAATATACCGTGGGGGCTGTTAAATGTGCTGGGCGAACCATCCAGCATTACATGATCAACCACTTGATAAACTACGTGAGTACTGTCTTCCGTATATTCCAAAACTACAATTCTGTTATTTCCTGTGTCGACAACATAAATAAAATTGTCTATTACAAACAAATCCTGTGGGTTGTTAAAATCCCCAATACCCAAGTGCTCGCCAAGTATAAATGCGGTAACTCTGTAAACATCCGGCGACGGGTTGGGCAAGCCTCTAAAGCAATAAGTGTAGGTAAAATTTGTAGGAGATGCAGCAAAAATGGGCATTGCCATACCAAAAGTAAAAACGAAAACAATCACAACTGCCACAAAACCGCTAATGGCTTTTTTATGTTTTAGGCACTTCATAACCGTCCCCCTACTCTTTTATGCCGGAACTGGCCATTGTTCTTAAAACGTTACTTTGGGCAATAATAAACAATGTAATTGGCACAATCATCATAAACAAAGTAACCGCCGCACCTACACCGGCACGGGCAATCCCGCCGCCCATAATTTGGCCCAGGGCAAATGGTAATGTTTTTAGCTGCTCTGTGTAAATTAAGGTACCGGCTGTGGTGTGCCACAGGGCCTGTACACAGAAAATCATACCTGTAAGCCAGGCCGGTTTGACCAGGGGCATAATAATGCGGGAGTAAATCATCCACTCGCTTGCGCCGTCAATTTTAGCGGACTCTACCAAGGAATCCGGTACGGTGTCCATAAACTGTTTCATAAGGAAAAACCCTAACGGCATTGCAAAAGCCGGTATAATAACCGCAAAGTATGTGTCTATCCAGCCGAGCCGTGACAAAATTAAGAAGTTGGGTATGCCTGTTACATGACCGGAGAACATTAGTGTTACAATAACAACACTAAAAAACAACTTGCTGCCCGGGAAAACATATTTGGAAATTGCATAAGCACCCATAGACGCAAGGGTCAAATGTCCAACAGTACCGACTACTGTGATAAACACCGTATTAAAAATGTAGCGTGAAAATGTTACCCACGAACGGGACATAATAATAAACAAATCCTGAAAGTTGGTAAGTGTCGGATTAATTACGAAAAGCCTTGGGGGGAAAAGGAATATTTCGTTTAAAGGCTTAAACGCGTTGTTAATGGCAAATACAAGAGGGAAGGCAAAAAAGAAACCAAAAATACAAAGTATGCATATGATAAATATGTCGCCGCCCCGGGAACGGTTTGGCTTGCGTATAGCCCTTGCGGACCTTATAACTCTTGTCTTTTGACTGTTATTTTTTTTACTTTTTACCATTATAGTCTCCCCCATTATGTGCCTACTCTGCGCAGAAATGCTTGTACGCCCTTGTTGGTATTAATCATAATTAAGAACAACAACGTAGCAATTGCGGAAGCATATCCCATTTCGAAGCGCATACCGCCATAGTCTGCCAGGTG
>WQTQ01000183.1 GCA_009786175.1 Bacillota bacterium
GGCTCTGCTTCCAAAGCTTGTTTCATATGCTGCATGTACTGCTTCTTGTCCGCCTGGGCACGCAGGGAATACACTGCAGGCCCTTTGCTTGCGTTAAGCATACGGCTTTGTATGAATGTGGCATCTATGGCCTTACCCATGCGACCGCCAAGGGCGTCAATTTCCCGCACCAAATGGCCCTTCGCGCTGCCGCCGATACATGGGTTGCAGGGCATAAGGGCTATGCTGTCCAAACTTAGGGCAAAAAGTGTTACTTTTTGGCCAAGTTGCGCTGCGGCGAAAGCCGCTTCACAACCGGCGTGACCGCCGCCAATTACTACAATGTGTTTCATGTTTGTAATCCTTCTACAATCCAATTTCGTCCAGCATTTGTTTAAGTTTAGACACCTCTTCGGAAGAAAGAGTAACGCCTTTGCCCATTCTTTCCCGCTGTGGCGACCATTCTCTAATGTCGTACTTCGGCTCACGTTCATTCCAGCTTATTAAGTTGAGTTCCTTTGTCCAACCTTTCGAATTTTCGGATAAAATTCCGATGTGCCTTGTTATTTCGTATTTGAATTCTGCCATTACATAATGCTCCTCTCTTATTTACCTAAACAAAACTCTGCAAAAATCCTATCTAAAATATCGTCCCCAACTTCTACGCCCAAAACCTCCCCAAGTGCCATATATGCAGCGCGAAGCCTTACAGACACTAAATCCTCCGGCACACCCAGTTCTATTTCTTGCATGGCAATGCGCACGTAGTTTATCGCCTGCTCTATCAAAATACGATGGCGTTCGCGGGTGATTATATCCGCATCGTTGTTGGCATCGCCTATGCCGGATAGGAATAATTCGTGAATCTGCGCGTATAGTTTATCCAGCCCTTCACCCGTCTGGGACGAGATTTCAATAATAATTACTTCGCCGCTTTCCTCCGGCGCAAAAGAAGAAAATGGCTCCAAATCACACTTATTCATCAGCACAATCAAAGGCTTACCCCTCAACCGCTGCAACATTTCCATATCCTCTGTATCAAACCCCTGTAGTTTATCTACTACATACAACACAAACTCTGACTCTTTGGCCGCTTCCAATGTTTTTTCAACCCCAATTTTTTCAACAGGGTCTTCTGTCTCACGTATACCTGCTGTATCCATAAGCAGCAAAGGAACGTCGCCAACTACTACACGCTCTGTTAAAATATCCCGCGTAGTACCGGCTTGCTCATGTACAATAGCCCTGTCCTCGCTTAAAATCGCATTAAGCAATGTAGATTTGCCCGCATTTGGGCGGCCTATTATTACTGTTTTTATACCATCCCGCAGCATCCGGCCTACGGCCGCTGTTTTATACAAAGCTTCCAAACCTGCAATAACTTCGCTGCCTTCACCAAGTATTTGCATTGCGTTTTTGGCTTCTTCTTCATGTTCCGGGTAGTCAATACTAAGCTCGATGTGGGCAATCCAATGTAAGATTTTATCCCGCAAAATTTCAATCCGGCGGGACAAGCCGCCGCCAAGCTGCCTTAACCCGGCACGGCGTGCCGCGTCACTTCCTGCGTTTATTAAATCCATTACCGCTTCTGCCTGGGTAAGGTTTATGCGTCCATTCAAAAAGGCGCGCTTTGTAAACTCGCCGGGTTCGGCAAGTCGCGCACCTTCATGAATCACAGCGTCCAGTACGCCGCGCAATACAACCATGCCGCCATGGGCATAAATTTCAACAGTGTCTTCTTTTGTGTAAGAACGGGGCGCAAGCATTGGACAAACCATTACTTCGTCAATAATTTCCCCGTTGCTATAAATTTTTCCGTAGTACATTTTGTGGCTCTCTAACTTTTGCGCAGGAGAAAATACACGCCCAAGCAAATTCAGCACACCTTCACCGGACATTCTTACAATACCGATTGCCCCATGGCCATAAGCCGTAGCAATTGCAGCAATTATATCCTTATCTTTACCCGTCATTACGCTTTTTTAGCACCCGCAGATATAACAACATAACGATGAGGCTCGTTTCCTTCGCTGTAGGTACGCACGTCTTTGCTGTTTTGCAAAGTAGTATGAATTATGTGACGCTCGAAACGGCTCATGGGCTCTAACTTAACACTATGGCGTTTTTCCCTTACTTTGCGGGCTATATTGCGGGCAAGAGCCTCTAATGTATCTCTACGGCGTTTACGGTAGTTACCCGTATCCAAAATTATATTTAAGTCTTTAATGCCGCGCCCGTTAATCATAAGATTGGCAATATATTGCAAAGAGTCGATAGTTTGGCCGCGCTTGCCTATAAGGATACCCATGCTGTCGCCAATAAAGTTTACATAAATGCGCCTGTCTTTTCTGGTTACTTCAATTTCCATACTTAGGCCCATGGAAAGAGTTACTTCCCTAAGGAAATTTTTAACCAATGTTTCCGGGTCCTCTTTGCGGGAAACTTTTACTATAGCCGGTTTCGCGCCTATACCAAAAATGCCGCCCTTCGCGCCTTCATCTATTACAGTAATGTCAACTTCCTCTTCCACAGCATTAAGAGCTTTTAAGGCTTCTGCTATGGCCAATTCTACTGTTTTCGCGCTTCTTTCAACTGTCTCCATATATACCCTCCCTAGTTTAGTATTCTTTTTTCGAGAATGGTAATTTTAGCGGTATACCATCTTTTTTGTTTAGAATCAAATCTTGCACTAATTGGAATATCTGAGATGTTACCCAGAATAATGCCACACCGCCCGGCAAGCCAACGGTAATAAAACCTATAAATATCGGCATTATAATCAACATCATTTTTTGCTGCATCTTTACTTTTTCATCTGCATTTGGGTCTGCCATTCTTTGCTGAGATACCCACTGAGAGCAGAACATTGTAATTACCGTCAAAAGTGGCAGAACAATATAAGGCCATGTCCAGCCGCTTTGCTCTACCATGCTAAGCCCAAAGAATGTTTCTATAGAGTGACGGTATTCGTTTAGCTGGCCAATTATAGTCCAGTAATATGCCGGTACTTGCTCTTGAAGCCAAGCCCAATTTTCAGATGTAAAGCGGCTGATAACACGTGATAAATCTGCGGGTACTGACAAGCTGATAACATCGCCAACTTGCTCCCTTGCAGCTTCAAAGGAATAACCCCGATTCATTAAGTGTAATACTTCTTCGTTATTTTTTATTATCCTGCTTGGAATAAGATCCTCTGCAATAGGCCAAAGCAGTTCAATATAACCCGGCACTTGTTGGATTGCCACAGAAATATCGTTATACAGCTCTCTTAGGTATGTTATATACAAAAACGCCTGCCGCATAATAAAGTTTAAACCTATGAACAACGGCATTTGCAGCAGCATAGGGAAACAGCCCTTTAAAGGGTTAGCGTCATGCTTTTGCATTAGCACCTGTTTTTCCGCGTTCATTTTCTTAACAATTTCCGGGTCTTTGGAATTACCGTACTTTGCTTGTATTTTATCAAGCTCGGGTTTAAGCTCCCGCATTCTCATCATAGACTTCTGTGCTTTAATGCTTAAGGGCATCATACAAGCGCGGAAGATAATTGTCATAAGAATAATTGTAAAGCCTAATGAATTAGCCGGACCTATGGCAAAAACAATATTAAATAAAAAATTTACGACATGTCCAAATATAGCCGCAATAGGCCCAACAATAAAACCCGGCTCCCGTTCAACTTGTCTTGCTAAAAAAACTAAATTGGTTAATACATTCAAAACTTAACCTCCCACAATTTAGGGGACAGGATCATACCCGCCCCTGGAAAAAGGATTGCATCGTGCTATCCTTTTAGTACCCATCCACACGCCTTTTACTGCCCCATGACGTTCTACAGCCTCTATCATATAAGCCGAACAGGTGGGGTAATACTTACACCTTGGGCCCAATAACGGAGAAATACATAACCTATAAAACTTAACTATTAATATTATTAGAAACTTCATAAGGTAAACCCAACTTTTTTTCCAATCTTTCAAACAGGCGTCTAACAGAATTGTTAATTTGCCAAAACGCGCCCTTACCTGTAAGCTGCGCTGTTGGGGTACGGGCTACAATAACAAAATCGTAACCTATGGCTTGTCCATCATGTAAAAGTAAACGGCAAGCCTCTTTAACCCATCGCTTAATACGGTTACGTACTACTGCACAGCCTATTTTTTTGCTTACAGTTATGCCAATCCTGTTTTGATTAAGATCATTTGCCAGGGCGTAAGCTACAAAAAAAGAATCTGCAGCGTACTTACCCTGGCTATAAACTTTTTTAAAGTCTTGATTTTTTTTAAGAGATAATATTTTTGTTGTCTTATGCAGACAGCACATGTCTACCTCTTTGACGCCTTCTTCTCAAAACTTTACGGCCGTTAGATGTGCTCATGCGCTTACGGAAACCATGTTCTTTGCTGCGCTGCCTTTTTTTAGGCTGAAACGTCCTTTTGCTCATTATGTCACCTTCCTTTAAATATAAATGGGCTTTACCCCAGTGTAATCTGATATTGACATTAGCTTTAGCATTATATGCATTGATTCTATGTACGTCAATCCTTTCCTGTTTTTTATCTCGCTTTTCTTACTGAAAATTACTTGACACAGGTATTTGTGTGTAAAAATTGTTAATCTTATGTACAAAAACTGTTGACATCGTATTGCTTATCCACAGCTAATTTGATATATTAGATAGGTGCCAAAAAAAGTTATACACAGCCTGTTGAAACTTGTGTGGATAACTTTTAGCATTTTAATTAATTAAAACCAGCAAAGGAGAAATTGTAGTGGACATGCATAATATTTGGGAGAAAGCTTTGCCTTTGCTAGAGAACTCAATGACACAGGTCGTTTACGCTTCTTTCATAGAGACTATATCTCCAATTTCCTATGAAAATGGCTTATTAACGCTTATGACCGATAGGGATTTTAACAAACCTACGCTAAAAATCAGATATTTTCACGAAATTACACGTTGCGTCAGGTCTGTTTCAGGTAATAGTGATTTAGAAATACACATCGTATCCCCCGAAGATTTTATTAGGGTAGAAAACACACAAACTAAGGCCTTTAACTACAATTATGAAAAAACTAACTTGCGAAAAAAATATGTATTCGAGACATTCGTCGCAGGGAAATGCAACGCTCTTGCTTACAATGCGGCAAAAGCTGTCGCGGAAACACCGGGTTCAAGCAGGTATAACCCGCTATTCCTATATGGCGGTGTAGGCCTTGGTAAAACTCATCTCGTTCACTCAATAGGCAATCATATACTTGACATATCGCCGGAGCTTAACGTTATGTATGTCTCCTCCGAAACATTTACCAATGAATTTATTACCGCGATACGTGAACAAACCGGCCCGCAATTTAAAACTAAATACCGCAATGTAGACGTTTTATTAATAGATGACGTACAATTTTTAGAAGGTAAAGTGGAAACACAGGAAGAAATGTTCCACACTTTCAACGATTTATACAGTGCGAACAAGCAAATCGTTTTAACCAGCGACCTTCCGCCTAAAGAACTTACAGGCCTTGAGGCACGTCTTACATCACGCTTTGCCGCAGGCCTTATTGCAGACATAAATATACCGGACTATGAAACACGCGCCGCAATATTAGAAAAAAAATTACAGCACGAACATTTAGAAATACCCCAGTCTGTAAAAGAATTTATTGTCCGCAACATAGTTTCAAATATACGCGACCTGGAAGGTGCGCTTAACAAAATAATGGCATATGCTAACCTAAACAACACTCCTCTTTCTTTAGAATTGGCACAACTGGCGTTAAAAGATCAGCTTGTTAATGCCGCAAAACCTGATGTTACAATGGAGTATATCCAACAGGTGGTAGCGTCCCATTTCAGACTAACCGCAGAAGATTTAAACAGCCGGAAGCGTACCCAGTCCATAGTTTTCCCAAGACAAATAGCAATGTATCTTTGCCGTAAAATAATGGACAAGTCTTTACCGGATGTAGGCAAATTCTTTGGCGGAAGAGATCACTCAACAGTAATCCATTCTTGCGAAAAAATTGCAAATGAAATAGAAATGGATGAAAAACTACGTGTTTTGGTAGAGGATTTAGAAATACGTATCAAAGGAGAATAGCCTGTGAATATTCTTGTTCATAAAATGTGGACAAAATGTTCATAAAAATAAAAACCTGACACTGCTGTGGATACTCTTGATAACTAACGAATATATTCACAGTAACTCTACAAGATTTCCCACAGCAAAAACATTCATTTTGCAGGGCTGTAATTGCTTTTCCACCAATCCACAGCCCCTACTACTACCACTACTAATAATAAAATATAATAAATATATAGGAGTGTTTCAATTGGTTATGACGCTCACTTGCGATAAACAACAATTACAAGATGCACTTGGTTTGGCAATACGCGCAGTATCGCCACGTACTACAATGCCCATTCTGGAATGTGTGCTGCTAAATGCAGAACAGGGAGTTGGGCTTACCCTTAGTGCAAGCAATTTGGAAATAAACATAGATACGGCACCTATTCCCGCAGAAACAAACATGTCCGGCTCAATAGCCCTTGACGCAAAGCTTTTTTCCGAAATAATAAGAAAAATGCCAGGGGAAGTTGTTTCTATAACCGTAGACGAAAAAAGTGACGTACAAGTAAAAAGCGGGCGTTCACGCCTTATGATACATGGGCAGCCCAGTGACGAGTTCCCCGTTATGTCGGAAAAAGAACTGATACCGGTAAATCAAGGGTATGTTTTAAAAGCTCAAACTCTTAAAGACATGATTCGTCAAACTATTTTTTCTGTTTCTACAGACCAAAGCAAGCTGGTATTAACCGGCGAACTTATAGAAGTAAAAGACAACACAATGCGCATGGTGGCATTGGATATGTACCGTATATCGTATAAGTGTACACCTTTGCCCGGAGACTGTACAGACTCAAAAGCCATAGTACCGGCAAAAGCCCTTAACGAATTAAGCCGCATGTTATCATCTGATGAAAACGAAGAAGTAAACGTGCAGCTTACAGATAAGCGGATTATATTTAAGGCAAGTAACTTTACGCTGACATCTAACCTTCTTGAAGGCGAATTTGTAAGGTATGATAAAATTTTTAACGAGGACTTCATTAGCATTGTTGAAATAAACCGTGCCGATTTGCTAAATGCCTTCGAACGTGCCATACTTGTGGCTACAGAGAATAAAACGCGTGCGGTAAAATTGGAAATAAGCGATGACGATTTGATTATAAGTTGTTCCAGTGAACGTGGGGAAACAGAAGACGGTGTACCATGTAAAACAGACGGTAAGCCCTTAACAATCTCTTTTAACCCGCGCTACTTTATAGAGGCTCTTAGGGCAGTGGAAGACGAAATAATAGTCTTAAAATTTAATACGCAGCTAAGCCCTTGTACCATCCGCAGCATAGAAGACGAAGCTGATTACAAATACCTGATTGTGCCCGTTAGAACAGAATCGTAATTTTGCTGTATGTGGATTAGTAATATTTCCGCCGCCGGGTTTCGCAATTTAAATATATCAAATCAGCAACTTTCTTCGGGTGTAAATATTCTTCACGGTATGAACGCCCAAGGGAAAACCAGCTTTTTAGAAGCAATATATTTTTGCGCTTTTGGGCGTTCGTTACGGGCTGTGTCTGATAAGGAATTAATCCAATTTGGGCAAACCGCCGCCCATGTACGTGTAGATATAAACAGAGACGGATACACGTCTTTGCTGGATGCTCATATAGAGCGGGAAGGCTCAAAAACAAAAAAGGGTTTGGCACTAAATCATGTGCCTATAAAACATATGAAGGATCTGTTTGGTCGGCTTTTAATTGTAATGTTTTCGCCGGAAGATTTGCGGCTGATAAAAGCGGGACCATATGAACGACGACGTTTTATGGATATGGAAATATGCCAACTTTCCCCCGTATACTACAGCGATTTAAAAGAATATTATCGCGCGTTAAAACAGCGGAATGCATTGCTTAAAATTTTGCAAAAAGACAAATCTCAGCAGGACAGTTTAAGTATCTGGGACGAACAACTGGCCAACTATGGACAGCGTATTATGAAGCTGCGATCATCATTTGTAAAAAAAATAAACCGTATTGCCAAGGAAGTTCACTCAAATATAACCCAGGGTACAGAAAATTTGACATTAGCTTACGAGCCCAGTATTGTAAATATTGAAACATATTTAACCGGCCTTAGTAAATCTCATGTAAGGGACATAGCGCAGGGCACTACAACCTTGGGAATACACAAAGATGATGTAAATTTTACAATAAACAATATTTCCGCAAGGTTTTTTGGCTCGCAAGGGCAACAACGTACAGCAGCATTATCCGCAAAACTTGCGGAAATTGAAATTATTAAGCAAAGCACCAATCAAACTCCAATATTACTCCTTGATGATGTACTTTCGGAGTTGGACGGAAACCGTCAACAATTTCTTCTGGAGCAGATAAAAAACTTACAAACCTTGGTAACGTGTACAGGGCTTGAAGATATACTTTTAACTATGAAAGACCACAAAATTATGAAAATGGCAGAAGGGCGAATTAAGTAAGTCCCAGCCCCAAGAACAAAAATTTTGTTTTTGTTCCCGTAGGAAGCGGAAGCTGGCTTTGCCAGCTGTAGCGGCGGGGCCCCATTAAAATAAAAGGAGAGTTTTATGTCCCACCCTGAATATTCAGCAGAAAATATCCAAGTATTAGAAGGCCTGGAGGCGGTACGATTACGCCCGGGTATGTATGTCGGTTCCACTTGCGCTAAAGGTTTGCACCATTTGGTTTACGAAATAGTAGATAACTCTGTAGACGAAGCTTTGATGGAGGCTTGTGACACAATTATTGTGCGTATTCACCCGGATAACAGTATTTCTGTACGTGATAACGGTCGTGGTATACCCGTTGGTATACAAGCACAAACAGGTTTGCCTGCCGTAGAGGTTATTTTTACGACCTTGCATGCGGGCGGTAAATTTGGCTCTGGCGGGTACAAAACCAGCGGTGGTTTGCACGGTGTTGGTGCTGCGGCTGTAAATGCTCTTTCCGAATGGCTGCACGTTCAAGTTTATGATGGCGAAAAAATTCATGAAATCGAATTTTCCCGTGGCGAAAAAACAAAGGATGTTACTGTAGTCGGTGATACGAATGAAAAGGGAACTTTAGTTCATTTTAAGCCGGACCCGGAAATGTTTGATGAATTGGTGTATAATTTTGATACCCTTAAGCAACGGCTGCAGGAAACAGCGTTTTTAACAAAGGGGCTCAAAATAGAGCTTATAGACGAACGCCGGGACCCTAATCGCACACGCTCGTATAAATATGACGGCGGCATAAAAGAATTTGTTGCCCATATAAATAAAAATAAAACCCCCTTAACAGAAGAAATTTTTTACTGCGAGTCCATGTATGAAAACGTATTGGTGGAAATATCGCTGCAGTATACAGACAGTTTTCAGGAAAACACGTATGCCTTTGTAAATAATATTAATACAACAGATGGCGGAACTCATGTTACAGGATTTCGTGCCGGTATAACCAAAACAGTAAATGACTATGGCCGTAAGTTTAAATTGCTAAAAGACAGCGATAAAAATTTGTCCGGCGAAGACGTCAGAGAGGGTTTAACGGCAGTAATATCCATAAAGGTTGAAGACCCACAATTCGAAAGCCAAACAAAAGTAAAGCTTAACAACGACGAAGCCCGTACCGCAGTAGAAAGTGTTTTAAATGAACAGCTTGCATACTTCCTGGAAGAAAACCCGTCTGTTGGCAGAATTATAATAGAAAACAGTCTTATGGCGGCAAGAGCGCGTGAGGCAGCCAAAAAAGCGAGGGAGCTGGTAAAACGTAAATCCGTACTTGAAGGCGGACGTTTGCCTGGCAAGCTTTCAGATTGTTCGGAAAAAAACCCGGAACTTTGCGAAGTATTCATTGTAGAGGGTGACTCTGCGGGTGGCAGCGCGAAAAACGCCCGTTCCCCGCAGAATCAAGCTATTTTACCGTTGCGCGGTAAAATAATGAACGTTGAAAAAGCCCGTCTTGACAAAATTCTTGGCAACGAGGAAATAAAAGCTATGATAACGGCTTTTGGTACGGGTATTCACGACGATTTTGACATAGCAAAATTACGTTACCATAAAATAGTTATTATGACAGACGCTGATGTTGACGGTTCTCATATCCGTACGCTTATGCTTACGTTTATGTACCGCTTTATGCCGGAACTTATTAGCGGCGGGTATGTATATATTGCACAGCCGCCGCTGTACAAGGTGGAAAAAGGCAAAAATGAATATTACGCTTACAGCGACGCGGAGCTGCAAAATATTTTGAATGAGATTGGCCGTGAAGGCATTAAACCAATTCAGCGTTATAAAGGCTTGGGTGAAATGGACGCAGATCAGCTTTGGGATACAACTATGGACCCGGAAAGGCGTATTCTTTTGCGCGTGTCTTTAGATGACGCTATTGCAGCAGATTTAATTTTTACACAGCTAATGGGTGATAAGGTTGAACCGCGCCGGGAATTCATTCAAGAGTTTGCCACGCAGGTTAGAAATTTGGACGTTTAACGGTTAAATTTCTAAAATACTGATACCAATACCGGGAAAAGAGACTGAAAAGTCTCTTTTTTTATGTGTTTTTAAGTTGAAAATATATAAAAAAGATGTATTTGCAGTCTGATTCGAAAAAATGTTATACAAAATATATGATTTTATTTAGTTTGCGTTGTGTGAACATATTTTGTATAGTAACTCAATTTTACATAGTCGGGAGCGATAGACCATGCTGTACAAAGTAAAAGAAAAGTCAAAAATAACACTTCCGGAAGAATTAATACATGATTGGCAATTAGAAGAAGGAGATAAAGTAGAAATAATATCCCATGAAGGCGGCGTGTTTGTGCGCCCTATCGCGTTGCTTTCTAAGGCCAGGTTTGAAAAAATCAACAACATAGTTAAAACTGGCGAAAACACCAGCTTTAAAAAGAAGCTGCTGAACTTTAAAAGCAATGTGTCGTTTAAAGCGGTTATACGGCAGCCCATACGCATGTTAATTTTTTTGCTGTTGGTAGGGTTGGCCACGTTTGGTTTTGTTTCCAGAGTGGTGGAATATGCCGTGTTGAGCCGCGAAATTAACAGAATAGAGCAATTTTACCGCACTGCCGGTACACTTGTGCCAATAGACCCTATCGGTTTCAATAATGTTTATGAAGCGGCTAACCTCTTGGCAAACAGTAACCTTATAGAGTTTCATGACAGGCGAACTGTTGTGCAGGGTGTAATGCATGGCCACGCAAGTGGTATGCGCGGTTTTGGTACATTGGGCGGCAATATTTTTCAACGTGGAGAGCAGCGTTATTCTTATAAGGGATTATACCCCTTTGATACTTTTTTAATTGTTGAACTTGTTGGCTCAATTCGGCGGCCGTTAAACCTCCCGGATATGAATGAAACGATTATAACAAACCGGATAACGTTAAGGCCTGTGCAAATTATTGCGGGACATGACCAGTTTCTGCCCGGCAGACGGTACATGGCAGACCTTTTGGTAGATGAAAACGGAAATTCCATTGCAAGTGGTTTAGTGCATGGGGGCCGTTATTTAATACGCGCCATGCGGCAGGACGCTTTAAGTAACACCATTGAAATTTTCCCGGTGATGGACGGTTTGTACTTTGTAAGCGTGGATGATAAAGAGGGTTTGGATAATGTATGGTCCACTCTTTCCCGTGAGCTTCATATTTTAGACGCTAATACAAATATGTTGATGCTGCAAGGTACAAAGGATATGACTACACTGCCCATGGTACAGTCCCAGGTAATTGAACGCAGGCGCGGACGGTTTTTAACATATAGCGATTACGCAAATGCTAACCATGTAATGGTTGTGCCGGAACGCCTGGCCCGTCTTTTGGGTGAAACGGTTACTTTAACCCTTAGGGATATGCGTACTTTTACAGACGGTTCGCCATTGCCGCCGGAAGACCACCACATGAGACACAGGTTAATCCCCGGTGTGGAAGGGCTTTGGAGAAACATGCCTGCCGGGTATTGGGTAAGTATTCCGCGGGATTATGAAGGTGCTTGGCGGCGTTACCCGACGGTGGAAATTGAAGTAATGGTTGTAGGTACGTACTTTGTGTCCGATGCCTGGGGCTTGCCCCGTTGGGCGCACATACGTGACAGTTTTAGAAATATAGAAGTTTTTGTGCCTGCGTCAATTATCCCCGATGGTTTTGGTATTGTAGATGCCCACATAGTAAGCGGTGCATATAATTTTGTTCTCTCATCCCCAAGGGATCAAGCGGCTTTTTTGGTAAGGTACCGTGACAGGCTGGAGTATATGGGTTTTATGGTGCAGTTTTCCGGGGCAGACCCAACTAACTTTTGGCGTTCTGCCGGGCCTATACGCAACGCCATACGGCTTAATTTGGCGTTATTTTCCGCCGTTTTGACTGTTGTCTTAGCTCTTACTGTATTTGTGTATTTGCGCCAGCGTTATAAGGAATTTGCCATTATGCGGGCAATGGGTGTATCCGACGGCAATACAACTTGGCAGGTTATCGCGCCGGTGTTGGTGTTGTGGATTCCCATCGTAATTATTGCGAGTATAGCGGCATGGCAGTTCGCGCTGGTACAGGTTGATACAGGCATGGAAGTTTTGGCGGAAATTGATGTGCCTTACGATACCGCCGAAGAGTATACGCCCATGAATATCCTTCAAATGATGAGGTATGAAGCGGAACGTGCTGCCATGGAAATATTTCAGTTGTTTAGCGTACCGCAGATTATTTTGCTGTGTGCGGCGTTGGCTGCGGCCTGGATTGCCGCTGTGTTTATTGGTGTGCGTTTTTTTGCGGGGCAGTCTATGATACTTCTGCTGCAAAGTGCCCAAGGCAGCGCACCTGTACGTATGGCTAAGGAAACCGCGCCGCCAAAGGCGGTAAAAATTTCTGACGTATTTTTGTTTAAGCCAATTGTGCTAAGTTTTGAAGGCAGGGTAAGGTCACGCATACGCCATCATTGGCGGCATATACTGCGCGCGCCGGTTAAATCTGTGCTGGTGGTTGGTATGGCGTTGTTGTTTGTGGCGGCGTTGGGCTGGCTGGACAGGACAATTACCGTTACGGAAAGCGAAATTGTACGGCTGCACGCCACCACCGTAATTACAGGCGAAGTTGTAGAAATTGGTGCGGGTGCGGACGGAGATAATTTACATGGTCACCATATTCCATGGGGTACCCTTGACATATTGCGTGACAGCGGTTTTGTAGAGGATTACTACTTTACCACGCTTCATCAGTTTTCGGTGTTCCCATATATATCTTTACCGCCCGGTATAATTCTTGACAGGAATATGTTTATCAGAAGTGGCTTAACGCCCCCGCCGGAGCCTATTTTGGACTTTGTAAAGGGTATTAGTTGTTGGGACACATTTGTGTATAAAAGTTCAAGGCCTACGGCGTTTGGTGTAGGGCGTGGCGGAGAGTTTACAGTCACATTTGCCCCGGGGTACAGCGAGGCGGATTTTGTACCTGTTCCCCCCGGTGCAATGCTTAACGTCATTGTCCATGAGTCGTTGATGGAGCGGGATTTGTTAGTGTATAGGGGCGGTTTGATAAACTATAGGCCCAACCACGCAGGGGCGCGATATTTAATAGAGCAAAGGCTATCCCTTGGGGATACGGCGTACTTTGGTGTTTCATGGTCTCCAAACAACAGACCCGTAAGAATAATCGGTGTGTACAGCGGCGGCCACCCGCGAAGCGCGTACCATATGGGGCAGGGCTTGATATTAAGGCCAATGCTAATAGAAAGCGATATTGCGTCCCTTACCTTCACCGTTTATCAAGACAAAGTTATGTATTTGAATGACTTTGAACAGGAAATGGCATTGCAGCTGACCGGTTCTAATCACAGAGTTATATTAAACGACGCGGAACTTAGGCTGGTTGTGGCACCACTGGAAGATAACCTTAACCTGCTGCGGATGTTGTACCCCGTAATGACGGGCCTTAGCTTTGTGCTTGCCCTTGGACTTAACTTGCTGCTTATGCTGCAAAATGCCAAAAACGCTGCAATATTGCGGGTACTTGGTATGCCGCGTCATAAAACCAGGTCAAACCTGTGTATGGAATTGTTGACTATGTCTGTTGCGGGTGTTATCGTCGGGTTTATGTCTGTGCCGGTTATGGGTGTTGCAATAGGCACAGTTGGGGTGATAGCCGGCATATATTTGGCCGGCGCGGTTATGGGTACCGTTGCCGGGGTTATGGTTATCAGCCAAAAAGTACCAATGGAATTATTGCAGGTAAGAGAATAAAAACACCCCTGATATCAGGGGGTAAAATAGGAGCTGAATTGTATGCAACGACAAATCCCGTTTATATCATCAATACGCCAGCCGCTTCGCACGCTTATTTTTATACTGCTTGTGGGCTTGGCCTCTTTTGGATTTGTTTCACGGGCGGTAGAGTACATTATTTTAAACCGGGAAATTACCAGAATAGAAAGATTTTACCGCACTACGGGTACATTGGTTCCTATAGACGTTACCGCACCAAATAATGTATACGAGGCGGCACAGCTTCTGGAGGGCAGCCCGTTAATAGAGTTCCATGACAGGCGGGCAATTGTACAGGGTTTTATGAATGACAGGCCTAACGCCGTCAGCGGCTTCCGTACAGTTGGCGGCAATATTTTTCAGCGTGGCCAGCCGCCTTTTGATTATAAGGGCTTATTCCCCTTTGATACAATCGCGGTTATAGAGGTGCAGGGGATTATGAGACGGCCTTTGCGGCTGAGCAATAATGACATTGAAACGGATAGGATAACCGTGCGGCCCCAAGAAATTCTTTTTGGCCATGAGCAGTTTATGCCCGTTAGGCGGTATATGGCGGACTTGCTGGTAAATGAAGACGGCGTTTCCATAGGGCAGGGTTTACGTATGGGCGGCCATTACTTGGTGCGCGCTTCCCGTCAGTCACGGACTTGTAATACCATAGAAATTTTCCCGTTAGTGGATGACATATATTTTGTATGTATGAACGACCGGGATAAACTGCGGGAAGTAATGAACGCCCTTGCCAGGGAATTGGCGGGCATAGAGCAGAACACAAACATGGTTATGATAACCGGTACAAAAGATATGACCGCGCTGCCAATGGTGCAAAACAGGGCCATAATGCCCGCTATGGGCCGCTTTGTAACCTACGAAGACTATGTTAATGCCAACCCGGTTATTGTTATCCCGTGGCGTATGTACAGCCCAAGGTTTAATTCCCAAATTGGCGATACGTTAACAATAACATTGCGGGACATGCGCACATTTACAGATGGCGCACCTTTCCCGCCGCCGGGCCATTATTACGCCGCGCGGCTGCCCGTGGGGATAGAAGCCCACTGGGCAAACATGCCCGCAGGCTACTGGACCAGCATACCCCGGGATTATACGGGTAACTGGCGCAACTACCCGACAATGGAAATAGAACTGGAAATTGTGGGCACATACAGGACTTGGGAGATGCCCCGCTGGGTTCACATTTCCGACAGTTTTCAGAATATGGAAGTGTTTATACCCGCGTCGGTTATACCGGAAGGGTTTGGCATAGTGGATATGCACCTTGTGTCCGGCGCGTACAG
>WQTQ01000184.1 GCA_009786175.1 Bacillota bacterium
GTATGGTCCGGCATTTGTATTTCCACACGTGCAGACGGGGCTTTGGCATGGGAATTTACTACCCACCTGATTTACGCCTTCGCAAACCCAATTCCGCCACATAGTATCAGTAACTATGTGGCAGGTTATCATTTTGGCGTGCAATCTCTTGCATCCTCTATTTTGCGTTCCACTTTTAGGGAAAGCACAATGCTCAACCTTGCTAATGGGTTTGACGAATGGGGAAGAAGGGCATGGCGCAGGGGGATAAATTATGGGCCTGTTGTGTCCCGCCATTTTCCGTTATTTGTAGGTTTTGACCGCCGGGTTACACGTGAGGAACAATTTGAAGCCGCAATAAACCGCATTGCCGCCTACAACGAGTATCCAATGGCAATGATACGGTCTATGATTCCCCACCGTTTATTCGGAGACCACCTGGACCAATTTTTACGGGGCAAAATAAACGCAGAAACCGCCGCGCAGCGAATGCAGAATGCGATTTCGCTGTGGTTGATTGAATAATTTAAGTTTACCCTTCAAACAACGCCTTGGCAAACATATCCGCGTCAAAGGGCTGCAAATCATCTATCCCCTCGCCTACTGTTACGTATCGTACGGGGATGTCCAGTTCATTTTTTATGGCAACAACAATGCCGCCTTTAGTCGTACCGTCCAATTTAGTTAAAATAATTCCCGTTATATCCGCCACTTCGCTAAAAAGCTTGGCCTGCTGCAAAGCGTTCTGCCCTGTGGTGGCGTCCAGCACAAGCAAAACTTCCCTGTGGGCTTCCGGGAATTGGGTAGACACAATTTTATTAATTTTCCGTAATTCTTCCATCAGGTTTTTCTTGTTGTGAAGCCGCCCTGCCGTATCGCAAATTAATAAGTCTGTACCACGGGCTTTAGCCGCCGCTGTGGCATCGTAAACAACCGCCGCCGGGTCAGAATTTTCTGCCTGCCTGATCATAGCCACATCTGCGCGTTCACACCATACGGCAAGCTGGTCTATGGCCGCCGCGCGGAATGTATCCGCCGCCGCAACCAGTACAGATTTACCTTCAGATTTATACCATTTTGTCAATTTACCAATAGTTGTGGTTTTACCCGCGCCATTTACGCCAATAATTAAAAATACCGCAGGAAAACTTGGGTTAAAGGGTACGGTGTCTGCCGTTAAAGACTTAGTAATTTCATCTGCCAGCAATTGTTTTACGCCTTCGGAATCCTTTGTGTTTTCGGATATTGCCCGCTGGCGAACTTTTTCCAAAATAGCGACAGAAGTTTCTACGCCCATGTCCGCCATAATCAGTGCCTCTTCAAGCTCTTCGAACAACTCCTCATCTACAGAGCGGAAAGTAGCAAAAACTTGCTCTACACCGCCCATTATGTTGTCGCGGGTTTTAGCCAATCCCTCTTTAATCCGGGAAAATAACCCCGCTTTTTTTTCATCTTCCATTAATTACATCCTTCCTAAAAGGCATTTCTTTAATTATATCCAAGGTTCGTGTTTACCGCAAGGCGCATATGTTATACAATAGGTTAAACAAACACTAACAAAAAAATAAATTATCGAGGTATCTTCATGAAAACTGAACCGAAAAATGTAATGCTCCTATTTGGCGGCTGCTCGCCGGAACATGATATTTCCGTCGCATCCGCTTCATCTGTAATTTCTGCTGTTAACCGTCACAGAGTTATACCTGTTTACATTACGCCCGCCGGTAAATGGCTTATGTACGATGGTAAAATTGACAACCTGCAAACACTGGATTGGGAGAAATTTGGCACACCGGCAATCCTTAGCCCGGACAGGGTCAATCGCGGGTTGCTGCGCATGGTTGGCGATAAGGTTAAGGCTATTCCGATTGATGTGGTTATACCTATTCTTCACGGGCCAAACGGTGAAGACGGCACAATCCAAGGCCTGTGCGAACTGGCGGGCATACCTTACGTAGGCTGCGGTGTAATGGCCTCTGCAGTGGCAATGGACAAAGCAACTACGCGCCTTATCGCAAAGGCATTAAAAATCCCTCAAACAGACTTTTTGGTGTTTGAATCTGCCGAATTGGAAGAAAACCTTAATGCCGCCATGACCAAAATCGGCCGCAAGCTGGGGTATCCGTGCTTTGTAAAGCCAAACGTAGGCGGGTCTTCCATTGGAATTACAAAAGCCGCAGGCAGGAAAGAACTTCCCGCCGCCATAGACGAAGCATTAAAATATTGTAATAAAATAATTGTAGAAAAATTTGTACCCGGTCGCGAAATTGAAGTGGGTGTTTTGGGCGTGGGGGTGGCAGCCAAAGCCTCTGTAACCGGCGAAATTATCGCAGACGGCGAGTTTTACGACTTTGACGCCAAGTATACTAAACCGGATTCCAAAACAATTACCCCGGCGGATATCCCGGAAGAAAGTCAACACAAAATTCAGGACTATGCCCTGCAAATTTTCCGTGCAATCGACGGCAAGGGGCTTTCCCGGGTAGACTTCTTTATTACCGAGGGCAATCACATACTTTTTAACGAAATTAATACCGTGCCGGGCTTCACTAACATTAGCATGTACTCTAAAATGTGGGAAGCAAGCGGTGTGCCGTGGCAAAACTTAATTGATATTCTAATTGCCATTGCATTGGAGGCATAAGACAAAATGAATGACACAAGACCAATAGGCATATTTGACTCCGGCGTTGGGGGGCTTACCGTTGCCAAGGAAATCCGCCGCATTTTGCCAAATGAAAGTACAATTTACGTAGGCGACACCGCCCGCGCACCCTATGGTTCAAAAACCCCGGACCAGCTCCTGTTTTGCGCCCGGGAGATTATCAACTTTTTGTTAAGCAAAAACGTAAAGGCAGTTGTAATTGCCTGCGGCACATCCAGTGCCGTTACATACGAAACTTTGCTGCAAGATTTTCCCGATTTACCACTGATGGACGTTATACGCCCCGGTATAGATGAATGCGCAAAGCTTATATACGCCAAACAGGATATTCTCCCGGGAGTTATCGCCACGACTGCAACTATAAACAGCAATGTATTCCCCCGGCTTTTGTGGAGCAAAGCCCCCGGCGCAAGAATACGTGCCGTAGCCTGTCCGTTATTTGCGTCCATGATAGAAGCCGGGCTGCCTGCAAACCACCCTGCCGTAAATTTTGCCGTGGAAACATACTTGAGCCATTTACGTGGCAAAATTAATGCACTGGTACTTGGCTGTACCCATTATCCGATAATAAAAAGTGCAATTACCGCTTATTTAGGCCGCCGTGTTCGTATTATTAACATCGGTGAAGCAACCGCCCGCGCCGCAAAAAAGCAATTAGCGCAATTGGGCATTTTGGCCGGCCGCAATACGCCGGCAACCCATGAATTTTATGTAACCGGCCCGGGGGATGTATTCCGCACAACCGGTAAGTTGATATTGGGTGAAGAGTGCGAACCGGAGACCGGGTTGCAAATCATTACCCCCTGATATAACATTCGCCAACGTTATATCAGGGGGTAATCTACCCTACTTCCTCAACACCATCCGAAGCCCAACTTGCAGCTGAACATCTTCTTCTATCGGCAAATCGCCAATTCTGCGGCTTAGGTTTTCGTCCATTTCGATAACAAAATCCGGTTGCAGACCTACGCCGTGTATGGATGTGCCGTTTGGCGTAAAATATTTCGCAACGGTTAGTTTTATTGCCGTCCCATCGGAAAGGTTACGCAAATTTTGTACAATACCTTTGCCAAAAGTCTGTTGGCCAACAAGCGCGCCAACACCTGTATCTTGCACTGCGCCGGCCAAAACTTCCGACGCACTGGCACTCCGTTCGTTAATAAGAATTACCAACGGCATACCAAGGTATGTGCTGTTAGAATTATGGTATTCCCTAAAACCGTCCACATTTTCTACATATGTTATGATTCCTTCCGGTACCAACCGGTTAGCAATATCCACCACAATGTCTAAAAGCCCGCCCGGGTTATTGCGCACGTCAATAATCAGGCTATCCATACCGCTGTCTATAAGCTCTGTCAAGGCTGCTGTAAATTGGCTGTAGGTTGGGCGTTCAAAGGCCTCTATACGGATGTAACCCGTAAGCCTTCCGTCTGTTTCTATCATTTCGTGGAACACGGTTGGCACAATCACACGTGCCCGTATAATATCCACATTAAACCGAGTGTTTTCATAAGGACGGAATATTTCGATATTTACGTTTGTTCCCTCCTCACCGGCTATCAGCCCCATTATTTCCGGCTGCGAGCGGCCTGCCACATCTATGCCGTCCACCCCAATAATTTTATCACCGGGCATAAGTCCCGCTTTGCCCGCAGGCGAATCGCGGAAGACACTTGCCAATGTAAGTAAGCGGTCGTCCGGGTCCATATACACACGTACGCCAATGCCGACAAATGTCCCTTCCGTTCGCACACGGAAAGCTTCCAGTGCCTGTAAACAAAAATACTGGGTATAAGGATCTCCTACACCCGCCACTAATCCGCGATACATATTTTCTATCATTTCATCCCTATCAAATGGCAAAATAAAATACCTGTTTATCAAGGAATAAATTTCTTCCACTTTCTCGTTGGGGCTAATACCCCCACCCCATCGCATTTGCCTGTAGTAAAAGTCATAGCCCGTAGTAAACAAAACCATAAGCACAACACCAACAAGCAACCCAACTACAAAACTTTTCCTATTATTCATAAAATTCCTCCGCTTAATTATAGTCAAATATATGTATTGCATTTGACAAATATTATACATCTTGTTTCATATTTTAGCAAAAGTCGAATTTTAAGGTTAAGTTAAAATTAATTATCATATTTTACCATTGACTTCCAGAATAAATCTGGTATAATGACAAATGTGGAAATAATTTACAACACTAGGAGGAGACCCGATGGGCGAAGAGAGAATTACAATTCTGATGGCAGATGACAACAGAGAATTTTGTGACGCAATTGTAAGCTACTTGGGAAAACAAGAAGACATGAAGGTTGTAGGTGTGGCTCATGACGGGCTTGAAGCACTTGCAAAAATCCAAACTTTAAGGCCGGACATAGCAATCATAGATGGTGTTATGCCAAAGCTCGACGGTCTTGGCGTGCTTGAAAAGTTAAATTTGGGCGAAGAGACAGGCTATGCACCAATCTGCATTATCCTTTCTGCAATTACACAAGACAAAATTACACAAAAAGCCATGGAATTAGGGGCCGAGTACTACATAGCCAAACCCTTCGACTTAGAATCATTGGTTATGCGTATCCGTCAGTTAAAAGAGCAGCTAAGAAACCCTATCCAAAAAGGTGTGAGCCTTCGCAATCAAAAAAACCGCGAAGTAAACATAGAGGCAAAAATTACAGCAGTATTGCATGAAATTGGTGTACCCGCCCATATACGCGGTTATCATTACATGCGCGAAGCCATAATGATGGCCGTAGACGACTTGGATATTTTAAATTACATCACAAAGGAATTGTATCCTACAATTGCAAAAAAATGCAATACGACACCAAGCAGAGTAGAACGGGCCATTCGACACGCCATAGAAGTTGCTTGGTCTCGCGGGAAAGTAGAAATTATAGACAGCATGTTTGGATACACGGTCAGTACGCACAAAGGAAAGCCTACCAACAGCGAATTTATCGCGCTTATTGCAGACAGGCTAAGGCTGGAGTTGAAAGCAAGTTAAAGAAACCGGCTACCCCCTGATATCACAAAATGTGATATCAGGGGGTAATTTTATGAATCCCCAACGATTCCTACCAACTGACTGCTAACATATCCTTCCGTACCTGTTGGTGACAACACGCGCAGCCAATACAGGCCTTCTTCGTATTTGTCCGGGTAAGACCGGTACAGGTATACCAACAAGTCGTTATCCCACAATATTTCGATAACCGTGTAGTCCGCTATGCCGGGGCCGCTGCGCAAGCGGGTTCCTTGCTGCCCCAATTCGTTTAGATACAAAATAATCTCTAAATCTGCCGGCCATGCGGCAGCCCCCGGCCAGCCGGTATTCAGCATATTGTGTGTATCATCTGCAAATACGGCACCGGATGCATAATACTCTGCCAAATCAGTTATTGCATTGCTTATGGCACCTGCATTTACAGCCGCAACAGGCACGGCATGGTCATGATGCAGCCCAAATGCCGACAGCCACAAAGTTGATGCGGCTCCGCAAACTATCAGCAATCGCAAAGCAGCCTTCCTGCTGCTGCGCACCATTCCTACATAGCTCAAGTTTACATAGTAACGGGCCCTGTGTCTCTTTTTCATTAATTTATAGTAAAACAAGATGGCCGCCGGTGCAATGATGTATCTGAATATCTGTGCTAAAATGTAAGCAATCATCCAAAATACCAAGAGCAGTATTATGATACGAACAATAAAATGTATGTGAAGCCGATCATAAAACAACAGATTGTAAAACTCCCCAAATCTATTAAAAGTTGAGCGTATTATCGTCATGTCGTGTCTCCTCGTTATTTACTCCTATTTAATTTATAGCACAAGTATGGCATAATATTCAAGGTTGGCGAAAAATTTGCTATCCTTAAATTGCTAAAATGTATACATTTTGGCTTCATTGCATTATAATACGACTGTATTCCACAAATTATTTTTGAAGGGTGAGTTTATGGCGCAAAACATTTTCCTGGCTATGGGTGGACTTGGACTGCTGTTGTTTGGTATTAAAATGGTATCCACAGGGTTGGAGGTGCTTGCAGGCGACCACTTGCAAAGTATTCTAAAAAAAGCAACATCTAACCGTGTTTTGGCGGCAATAGTTGGTGTAATCGCGACTATTGTCATCAACAGCTCTACGGCGGTATCGGTTATAACCGTCGGCTTTGTAAACGCGGGGCTAATGAATTTAACACAGGCAATTGGGGTACTGTTGGGTATAAATGTAGGCACCACCTTTAGTGCCCAGCTAATAGCCTTCCGAATTGATACTTACGCTCCAATTTTTATGTTAATCGGTATCGTTATGTATCTGTTTTTCAAGAAAAAAAGTGTACGGAATATTGGTTATGCCATACTTGGTTTCGGTATTTTGTTTTTTAGTATAACCGTAATGAGTGACGCGCTTAGGGTATTTCGTACCAACCCCGCGTTTCTGGATATGATCGCCGCTATTTCCAGTCCAATATTAGCTCTTTTGGCCGGGTTTATATTTACGGTGATAGTTCAAAGCTCTTCTGCGACTATGGGGCTTTTGGTTACAATGCATCTTAGCGGCGTTCCCATTCCTTTTCAAACATCGGCTTTCATAATTTTTGGTGCGAATATTGGCACAAGTATAACCGCGGTAATCGCGTCGTTGCCCGCAAGCCGCGACAGCAGACGCGCCGCATTGTTTCACATAACGTACGACATTATCGGCAGTATTGTGTTTGGTACATTAATATTGCTTGTACCGGGCATACTGGTTTGGTTCCAAAGAACTTGGGCAGAAAGCGCGCGCCAAGTGGCTATGTTCCATACATTGTACAATGTTGCTACGCTGCTTCTACTTATCTCTTTTGTTCCTTGGCTTGCCAAACTGATGCAAATAATTATTCCGGTAAAACCGAATGAAACACGTGAAACCCACGAACGTAAATTACTTTACCTGGACACTTTAAGTTTGCAAACATCTACACTGGCGGTTGTAAATGCCCATTTGGAAGTATGCCGCATGGGCAAAATTGCCAACGAAAATTTGGCACTGGCCATGGATTCTTTTTTCGAGCGGGACGAAGACAAGGCCAACAAGGTTCTTGAAAACGAAAAAACTCTTGACTTCTTGTATCAAAGCATAACGACAAAACTTGTTGACATTAATAACATGTCATTGTCTGCAAATGATGCGGAAAAAATAGGTGCAACGTTTGGGGTCTTGTCCAGTATTGAAAGGATTGGTGACTTTGCGGAAAATATTGCGGAATACGCCATAATTGTCAGTGATCGCGGTACAAAATTTTCCGAAACAGCAATAAAAGACCTGCGAACGTTAAGCGACTTAGTAATTACAATTGCATACAAGGCAATGGATATGTATGAACAGCAAGACAATTCACAGCTGCCACAGGTAGAAACAATGGAAAGCAAAATAAACAAATTATCTGCCGAGTATACAAAAAGCCATGTAAAGCGGCTAAAGAACGGAAACTGCAAACCCAAGAGCGGCATAATTTTTGTTGACATAATCAGCGATTTGGAACGTAGCGCGGACCAGGCCGAAAGTATCGCCCTTTCCGTGCCCCAAAGAAGGTAGAAGGGGTAAGCGAAAAGCTTACCCCACACCTTGTAATTTTTTTGCTTGGTCTTGGGTAATACAGTTGTCCAAAATTTCGTCTAAATCCCCATTCAGTACCGCATCAATCCTGTGCAGTGTAAGAGAAATCCGGTGGTCTGTAACCCGGCCTTGGGGGAAGTTGTAAGTGCGTATGCGCTCGCTGCGGTCACCGGTACCAATTTGGCTGCGCCGCTCGGCAGATAATTGCGAATGTTGTTTTTCCTGCTCTAGGTCATACAGCTTTGTGCGCAAAATTTTTAGTGCCTTATCTTTATTTTTCAACTGAGATTTTTCGTCTTGACAAGCCACAACAATGCCCGTGGGAACGTGGGTTACACGCACCGCAGAGTCTGTTGTATTAACACTTTGGCCCCCATTGCCGGACGAACGGTATACATCCACACGTACGTCGTTCATATCTAAGTTAACGTCTACATCTTCCGCCTCCGGCAAAACAGCCACCGTAACGGTAGACGTGTGAATTCGCCCGCTGGATTCAGTTTCCGGTACCCGCTGAACACGATGTACACCGCTTTCATATTTTAAGCGGGAATACGCGCCGCGCCCCTGTATCATAAAAACCACTTCTTTAAAGCCGCCTATTTCATTTTCGTTGGCACTCATTATTTCGGTTTTCCAACGGCGTCGTTCCGCATAGTGGCCATACATACGGAAAAGAGTATTGGCAAACAAAGCCGCTTCATCGCCGCCTGCGCCGCCGCGTATTTCCACAATTACATTTTTCTCGTCGTTAGGGTCTTTTGGCAAAAGCAGAACTTTTAACTGCTCGGCAATGTCATCCAAAGCGGCCTGCCCTTCCTTTAATTCCTCTTTAGCCAGCTGCCTAAGGTCTTCGTCAGAACTTTCGTTAAGTAAAGCTTTAGCATCCTCAACATCCTGACTAAGGCGTTTATATTCCCGATAAGTGTCCATTACAGGGGTTAATTCACTGTGTTCCTTCATTAACGTGCGCCAACGCTGGTTATCCGCAATTACATCCGGGTCACTTATCTGGTTAGACAACTCCGCAAATTTTGTTTCCAATTCGTTTAAACGATCAAACATTCTATACTCCTCCATCTAGTTACTTCGCAAAGTAGTGCGCGATACCCCGTATTATCCGGGGCAGCCCCGCATAATCATTTTTCAACTGCACATCTGTAAAACCTGCCGCTGTCATAATATCTGCTACAGCTGCAGGGCCAATTTCTAAAAACAACCCGCCGCCCGGTTTTAAGAATTTTAAACTTTCCGGTATAAGCTTTCGGTAAACATCCATGCCGTCTTCGCCGCCGTGCAGTGCCAGATGCGGCTCATAATTTAGCACAGTTGGGTCAAGTTCATCCATTTCCTTACCGGTAATATACGGCGGGTTGGATATTATCAAGTCAAACCGGCCTGTCACTTCCGTAAACAAGTCCGATTGGATGAATTTTATGCCCAAACCCTCACCGTTTTCCTGTGCCAAAGCTAAAGCATCTGCGGAAACATCAACGGCAGTAACATTGTAGTCCCCTGCCCCCGCTATAGCGGCGGCAATACACCCGCTTCCCGTACATAGGTCCAGCACTTCAAGCCGCTGTTCGTCCACACGGTTTTGCTGTAAAAAGCCCAATGCTTCCTCTGTCAACAGTTCTGTTTCCGGCCTCGGAATTAGGGCCCGGCTGTCTGTTCGCAAGGTCAGGCCCATAAAGTCCCACCGGCCCATTACATATTGCAGCGGCTCCCCTTGCTTGCGGCGGCCTACATACGCAACATATTCGGCACTGTTCACAAGAGGTTTGTCCCCATGCAGCAACACATAGGCACTGCTTTGTCCGGTTACATGGCATAGCAGCAGCATTGCATCACGCTGCCCTAAATTATCTGTACCGTATTTTAACGCTTCGTTTATGGTCATGGGGCTTCATCATCCAGGGATATGGCTTTTTCAAGGGCGGCAACAGCAATTTCTATTTGCCCCTCATCCGGTTCTTTTGTTGTCAGACGCTGTATCAGCATCCCCGGGAAAATGATGGCCCTTACAAGCCAATTGTCCCGCTTACCTGCCCACTTTACGCTAATTTCGTAAGAAGTACCGGCAATGACAGGCAGCAGTAGAATCCGCGATGCAAAGCGCAGCCAAATTCCATCTATGCGGATAATCATGAAAAGTATCATAAAAATTACCATAACTACAAACATGAAACTGGTACCGCAACGCCTGTGTAAGCGGTTACAGGCAGACACATTTTCTGTTGTAAGAGGCATATTTTTTTCGTGGCAGTTTATTGCCTTATGCTCTGCCCCATGGTATTGGAACACACGCTGTATATCCTTAGACCGGGAAATAAGAAAAACATACCCTACAAAAATTGCTATGCGTACCAGGCCTTCGATTACACCCACAAGCGTGTCCGGAACAGGTACAAGCGATGCAAGAAAAGTAGGAAGCAGCATAAATAACCCTACCCCCAAAAGGACGGCAACTACCATGGCAACTGTCATAAGAATATTGTTCAGCTTGTCGCCCAGTTTATCCTGCAAAAATTTTTCGAAACGGGAAGTGGGCTCTGCTTCTTCCAACATTGCAATTTCCGCAGATCGTGACATCGCGCTAAAGCCCATCGCAATAGAGGAACACAGGGCCACGGTGCCGCGTAACAGCGGCAGCTTTAGAAACGGATACCGCTGGGTAATGGTGGATATGGGCTTTTCTATCATTTCAATTTCCCCATCCGGGCGGCGTACTGCCATTGCATAAGCTTTTTTGCCGCGCATCAGCACACCTTCCATTACGGCCTGGCCGCCGTATGAAATAGGTTCTTCTTTTTTATTCATCCCTGTCTCCTACTATGTTTTGAAGTAGCTGCTTCGTTAAGTATACCACAAATTAGCTTAAAAAAGAAATTATTTAGTTCCTCACAGAGGCACAGAGTTCACGGAGAAAAAAACTATTGCAACAATTTCATTTTTTGTTTATCATAGACTATATTACAATATTTGGAAAAGGAGAAAAAAATGGGAATACGAATAGACATACATGACCGCACCCTTATTGCGGCCCCGGAGGGTGAGCTTGACCACCTTCAAGCAGAACGTCTTAGGGCACAAATTGACGCGGCCTACGACAAATCACCGTGCAAGCACATTATTATTGACATGGCAAAGGTAAGTTTTATGGATTCTTCGGGTATAGGGATGATTATCGGGCGGTATAAAAATGCGGAAACCCGTGGCGGGCGGCTGGCACTTGCCAACATGAGTGACCCCATGTGCCGGTTATTCGAGATATCCGGTTTATCAAAAATTGTACTGCGGACAAGCTCTGTTAATGACGCGCTTACAAAATTAGGAGGCAGCCAAAGTGAATGATAACTATATAAATATAGAAATGCCTGCCATCCCGGAAAATGTAGGCCTGGCCCGTATAATTACAGCCGGTTTTATCGCCCCGCTGGACCCAACGATAGACGAAACCGGCGATATAAAAACTGCCGTATCAGAAGCGGTAACAAACGCCATTATTCACGGCTACAATGGACATGCAGCAGAAAACACGGTAAAACTGTGCCTGACTTCCCATGGACGCAAAATTGTAATTGAAATTACCGATTACGGGGTTGGAATAGAGGATATTAACGCAGCTAAAGAGCCTATGTTTACCACAAAGCCGGACCTGGAGCGCAGCGGCCTTGGCTTTACTGTAATGGAAACATTCATGGACACTGTAGAAATAAAATCTAGCCCGGGGGAAGGTACAACCATAATTTTATCAAAAACATTAGGGGAAGTTTCCGCGCCATGACAAACGAAACTTTAGCCCTGATTGCGCGCGCCCAAGCGGGGGATGAAAGCGCGGCAGAGCAATTGATACAAGAAAACAGCGGGCTTATTTGGTCTGTCATAAAAAAATTTGCCAAGCGCGGATATGAGCCGGATGACCTGTATCAAATTGGAGCTATCGGCTTGTTAAAATGCATAAGAAAATTTGATACAAGCTTCGATGTAAAATTTTCTACCTATGCCATCCCCATGATAATTGGTGAAATAAAACGGTTTTTGCGTGATGACGGCATGATAAAAGTTTCGCGGCCTATGAAGGAAATTGCCACAAAAGCACGGTACGTTACAGAAATGTTAACCGCAAAGCTGGGACGACAGCCAACAATTAGCGAACTTGCCCAGGAACTTAACATCAGTTCGGAAGAGTTAGTTGTGGCAATGGAGGCAGGAATGGATGTAGAATCTTTACACGCCACAATTTATCAAGGGGACGGCAGCCCTATATTTCTAATAGACAAAGTTGCCCAAAGCCAGGACGACGGTGAAAAAGTTGTTAACATTATTACTTTAAAGCAACTAATCGACCGTTTAAAGCCCAAAGAGCGGCAGGTTATAATACTGCGGTATTTTCAAGACAAAACTCAAATGGAAGCGGCCAAAATCATTGGTGTTTCACAGGTTCAAGTATCAAGAATCGAAAAAAAAGTGCTGCAAGCCTTGAAGGACGGTTTAACAGCAGAGTGAGAAAATAAAAAATTTTTACCCCCTGATATCAGGGGGTTTTGTTAAAAAAAATTAATTTATTGTTGACAAATATATTAAGAAAATGTTAATATGTTTTCCGGTATATAAAGTATAAAAACATGAATGGGGAAATACATATGTACATTAAAGCAATTTTGATAGGTTTAATATTTTGCATCTTCCTGGTACCCGCCGCCGTTTACGCAGCAGACTGTGAATATGAAACAGAAAAAACTGAAGAAGTGCAAAGAATATTTGTTACAACAGCCAATCTTAACCTTCGGCCAACACCAAGCACCGACCAGCCACGCATTACACTGGTAAGTGCGGGCCGTAACGTACTGGTTACAGATTTACGTGACGGTGAATGGTTTGCCGTAGATTACAACGGTATACAAGGCTATATGTACGCAGAATTTTTGCGGGAAGTGATAATTGATACAGCAATTGCGGCGGCTTCAACGGGCATACCGGGTCGTGTGGAACTGCTTGAGTGGAGCGTTGCAAGCAGTATAATTCCGCAAAATACACCATTAACTGTAATAGACGTGCGCACCGGGTTAAGGTTTCAAATGAAAAGCTTTTCCCACGGAAGCCACGCAGACCTTTTCCCGGTAACAACGGAAGATACAGACATTATACGCCGCGTCTTTGGCGGCAGCTGGACCTGGACACCTCGCCCTGTTGTACTTCTTGTGGGCGACCGCAGCTTTGTGGCTTCTATGAGCGGAATGCCCCACGGCGGCGGTATAAACCGCAACAACGGCATGAACGGCCACCTATGTATGCACTTTTTAAACTCCCGCACCCACAACGGCAACCGAAGCCACGAGCAAGACCATCAGAACGCGGTACGTGAAGCTTACAACACTGCATCCGATTGGGAAATTGCCTGCGGCGAAGATGACTAAACCATTTGACATATGACAATAATTTATAGACTGGGCAATAGCCTTTACCTGAATATCACAAACCGATGCCCATGCGCATGCGTGTTTTGTATCCGCAATTTAACAGACAGTGTGGGCGATGCGGAAACCCTTTGGTTGGAACGTGAACCAACCGTTGAAGAAGTCAAGCTTGCCCTAGACCGGCGGCAAGATATAAATCATATAAATGAATTTGTATTTTGCGGCTATGGCGAACCTATGGCCCGTGCCAACGAGTTAATCGAAATTTCTGCATATATAAAAGAACAAACCGGCCTTAAAGTGCGCGTCAACACCAACGGACTGGTAAAACTGTTAGTTCCGTCTTTTGAAATTAACCGCTGGGCAAACGTAGTAGACAGCCTTTCTGTCAGCCTAAACGCAGATGATGCGGAAGAGTATGTACGCCTTGTAAACCCGGAGTTTGGGCTGCGTTCGTACAATGCCATGATGGATTTTGTTAAAGAGGCAAAAAAATATACTGATGTTACACTTACTGTTTTGGAAGACCTTGCGCCGCAGCGAATAGAAAACTGCCGCCGCATTGCACGAGATTTAAAACTACCCTTGCGAGTACGGACTTTCATATAACGCCTCCTTTCTGAAAAAAACTCGAACTGTGTTGCAGTAATGTAGCATGATTCGGGTTTTTTTATATAAAACGCCGTGAAATACGAAAAACACGGCATTGTTTTCTGCGTTATGTCGATATATAATTATAGTGTTTAATTACCCTGGAAATGGTATGGAGGATGACGATATGCATGATAAACTCAAACAACTTATTATTAAAACAGCCTTCATAGATGACGGTATAAATCCGAAATTTATCCCGCCGCACATACCTTTTCAGAATTACACCGCCGGCGAAGCCGGGGTGTGTTTAAGCGAACCTGTAAGCGGCATAAGCCACGGTACAATGTGTTATCAAATTTTTAATAATAATGTGAATGTACCTTACCGGCTTACCGACATTAAAGTGCTGGACAACACTACAGGCACGGGCAGCCACAAGGCTTTGGTTTCGGCGTTAAACTGGTGCGCGTCGCAAAATTTTGACATCATTAATATGAGTATGGGAACCCGGCAATACACAGACTTCGCGCCTATTGCCGCTGCTGTAAGCCGCATAAACAAATCAATTATTATAGCCGCTTGCAGCAACGAGAACCAACTCACCTTCCCCGCCTGCCTGCCATCGGTAATTGGTGTGCGTCATTCATCCCGCGATGAATTGGCGAGCAATTTTGCCTATTTTTCTAACCCTTACGACCAAATTGAAATTGTAACCTGTGTGAAAGACGAGCCTGTTTCTTTTGGCGAAAATATAGTTAAAAAAATGAGCGGTGCAAACAGTTTTGCCACCCCGTTAATTACCGCACGTATTTGCAATTACTTTTCCCAAGGGTACAAAACCTTGGATGCCATAAAAATGCAGCTTGAACGGGACAGTGTGAAGGACACGTCCTTTGCGTCATACGATTTTTACAAAAACCGTACATTAAATTGGGAAGAATGCACCGTACCTATTGTAGCCGTACCGGATACTGTACCGGAAGCAGACCGCAGGCTAAAAGAGTTATTGAACGTATTTGTGCAGGACGGTTACCGCGCAATAGCTTTATCCAAAAGGCAAGAAACCAACGCTGCGGGCTTTATCTACAATTTTCATTGGCACGGTAACGATGAAATAACTCTGCAAAATTTAATTGAGCTGCACTACAACTTTGCCCTGCCGGATCTAATCTTCCTACAAATGCCTACGGAAGATATAATTACCTTGCCGGAAAATTTGCAGCCGGATATAGCCTTAAGGCTGCCGGCAACTGACATGGGCTACATTACTTTGGATGAAAAATATGTATTGGAGTTAACAAACTCTGCCGGGCAGCTGTTTGCAAATATTGTGGAGCTGTTGTCATAGGACAGAATTATTCCCGCATTGGGCACAAGACATTAAACACACACTTACTATCTTTGGCCCACGATGTTACTATTTTCTTATTTTAGAAGCAGAATACACGATGTTAAATGAAATGGTTATGCGTGGGCAAGATTTTACTATAGAATTTACCCGTTACACACCACAGGGTAGAGAAGCAATAGACTTCTTGCATAACTAAGCTAAAGATAGTATACTTCCAATTAGTGGAGGTGAACTAAGTGAAGTATGAGAAGCTGAAAAAATATGGTGAAGGCAA
>WQTQ01000185.1 GCA_009786175.1 Bacillota bacterium
AACTCCGGCGGCGGCTGAGGGGTATAATTTGCGTTAACAAGCAACAAATGAACTGTTTGGCCGTATACAGTAATGTAAAAATTAATATACTGCCACGCCCCGTTTTTGTTAACGTCCACCAGGTTGAAGTAATCCAGCCAGCCTGTGCCGTCTTGCCATACGCGGCCAACACGCACAAACTCTTCTGCGCATTCGCCGTCTTGGTCAAGGGCTACTATTGTATCTGCCGCTACAAGGTATACAGGGGTGTTTACACCGTCAAGCTGTGTCCACATGCGGATTATGCCCGCTGCTGCAAGACTTGGGTTAGGTCTGCTTGGGCTGCCCCCTTCGCCGTTGTTAAAAATGTCAAAGCTTAAAACAGGAACGCATACATTTTTATGCAGGCCTATTGAGAATGGCAAAGAGACTGTATTTCCGTTTACATTTACGGTAAGCACTAAATCATGGGGGCCGATAGGAATATTTGCGGCTACTACAACCGTAATCGTGCCTATTCCGCCGGTAACAACCAGCTGTCCTGTTCCGCCGTTACCGGTGGTGGCCAAAGGCCCTGTTACCGGTGGGAAGGTTGCCGCACCTTGCAAGAAAACGTCACCGGACAAGTTGCGCTGTGCAGGCCATGGGAAAACATTACGTGCCATACTGCGTGGTACGCTTAAGGAAATGTCATAGGTTCCGTCTGCTATTCCCGCGGTTTCTACAGTGAAAACAACGTCGGTAGGCGCGATAACGCCATCGGTTTCGGTAATTTCTGTTACTTGTGCAATAGATATAATGCGGGCTGTATTCGGTGCAACTACATAGCTAAATTCTGTCCAGTCACTTGTGCCTGTGCTGTTAGCCGCACGGATCCTAAACTGATAGATTCCGCCGTTTTCCAAATTGGCAATTACCCAAGGCGCGGTGAATCTTAACTGACCCGGTGTTGGAATATCTGCTTCCGTGTATATTGGGGAGCTTGGGTGGCCTATCAACAAGTTTGGATACATAACAACATGACCGTTGCCGCCAAGGTGAACAGCTACCCAGTCGTGGCCGCCGCCTTCCATTATCAGATAACCAAAGTCGCTCATATCCTGGGTTATAAATGTATTTGGCTGCGGAACAGCGGTGCGGGTTCTTGGCGTTACAATATCCAGTGTTCTCCACATGCCGTTCTCCATGAATTGGATTTCATAAGATTGGGCCAGTACATCGTTGGAGTACCAGTTAATTGTGAATGTTCCGGCGTATTCGATAGTGCGTAAAGACGGGGTAGGGGAGCCGTGTCTGTGCATAAAGTAATTGAGTTCATTAACGGAAACATTTGCTACAGTCGGCGGGGTTACAGGGGCAGACGGGATAAATGCAGGCATTACACCGGCATTCGCTTCGATGTATGCCCGTAAAACAGCTACTTCTTCCGGTGTTCCCGTTGGCCATACACCGCAAGTGGTTGAAGGTATGAAATCGCCTTCAAAGCCCCAGCCGTGTGTGTTCGCATTTGCATTTAACGCCGGAAAGCCCGGTACGCCGTAAAGCACGTCCCCTGCAGGCGGCATCATCATTGTAGCGGCTTGATCTACCGTAATACCAACGTCCAAAGACGGGCTGAATGTGCTTGCGCTACCGGAACACATTACATTTGGCTGCAAGTTGTTTACCCTTGCTGCAAATGCGTCAAAGTCTGCTTGGGTATTAAGTCCGCGTACTGTATTGCGGTAACCCCAATCGCCAAAAGCAGGCAGCGGCATACGGCCTACAGATGTGCCGGAGAAGTCTACATTATCGCCGGTTACTATAAAGCCCGGGCCGTCCGGCCAGAAGTGATTGTGCCCTGTATGAGGATAATATCCTCTTGCGTGACCGTGGCGGCTTCTTAGAAACGGGAAGCCAACATCGTCAAAGATATTACCTTCTGCCCAAATTGTAGCGTTGTGGGCCGCACCTATGCCATAGCCCGTGTATCTGTCCGAAATACGATAGTGCAGCGGGTGCCCTAAAACGTCACGGAACAAGTTATTAAACATGTGAAGGTTGTGATGGCGTGTTCTTGGGTTTCTTTCCTGGGCACTGTCATAAATATTGTGGTGCAGTGTGCCGTAGTGCCTGTGACCGTTGTTGTCCAGGTTCCAATTTTGAACACTTCCCACGATCAAGTTTGTGCCGCGTCCGCCGTTAAAATGGTTGAAAGATATTGTGTAGCCGCGTACATTTTGCTCGATATCTACAGAACCCTGTCCCATTGTACGGTCTGTCTCTTCGTCATTGTGGAAGAACCTGTTTTGACCGTAATGGAAAGTGTTGTTGTGTACCCAGAAATTTGTGGTGTTTCCGCTTGCCCTAAAGCCTTGTTGGAAAAATCCGTTTACATGAAGGTTGCGCAGCACAACGTTTACTGCACCGTTGGTAAATAAACCCCATCCGTATATGGCGGCGTCATGTCCCACACCTTCAATTGTAAGCCTATGCGCGCTGTTTGACTGGAGTGTCATCATGCGGTTACCGGCGGCAACACTTGGCGGAATTTGTGCGTCTGCAAAGTTCCAGGCAAACGTGCCTACTGTGCCGATAAAACGGACTACCATTGGCCTGCCGTTTCTAAATATGCTGTCTATGCCTAAGTTGGCTATTGTAAAGTCATTCCAATTATTATGGGAAACGTACATAACTATGGCGTTAGGGTGTATTCGCCCGTCAGACAAGTATCCGCCTGTCGCGCCGTATGGTGCCCACGCAGTTGTCGCGCTGTTACCCACAAGTTCATTGGAAGGTATAAATGCTGCACCGTATCTGTGGAAACTGGTTGTCTGAAGCTTTCCTATTTCGCGGATAACCGTACCGTCACAGTTTCTGATTTCCACATCGTAGGTACCTCTCGGCAGGCCCTGGATGTCTACACGCCACGTGTTTCGCACCGGGTCAACAAGACGTACAAGTTCCGTATCAACTTTTACCCAGCCCCTTGCCATATCCCATGCCGGGTCAGCGATGGGTTGGTTCGTGCGCCAGTAATATGCGTTGTAGCCGGGGCGCAGTCTAACGAAGGCACTGTAATTACCGGCAGTACTTCCTGTCCATGTTGCCCAGGCCGTTTCGTACCATGTACCGGCTGTATCGCCTTGGTATGGCGGTGTTTCCCGCACATCTTCAATGGGAATAAAGAACACAACGGCTTGCCCAAGCCCCGTGCCTTGGTTAAGGCCGCCAAGCCTGAATACTTCCCCGGCTTCAAAAGCCCTTGCGTATAAGAAGTAGAAAGGATTTTGGTTTGCCGCTTCTGTACTGCGGAAGTAAACATCATCACCTAAGAATTGCCATGTATCGTCAATCCAGTGAACTAAATTACGGTTTACTCTTTGCTCAAATGCCACAACAACATATACGTCACGGGTTAATGTAAACATTGCCTGTGTGCGCATGTTTGCGGTCTGATTACGCGCATCCTGGGCAGTACGGATCCAATCCAGGCCAAGCAGCATTTCGTGGGCGTAATATACACTGAAATTAGCCCCAAACGGCCTGTCTCCGTACACATCATTACCAAGTTGGAAATTACGCATGTATTCCCAGTTGTAATGGCCGCTGTTTTGTACATTATGCAAACGGGATAAGACATAAAAATCGCTGATAAACGCAGTTTCCGGGCTTGCGACAGGAACAGGGGCAAGCGGGTCCGGGTCTATTCGGATTGTAATCTCTTGTACAAAATCTTCTTCCGGCGCAATACCGCCCGCTATGGCTGCCTTTACGGTAACATTGCCCGCGGCAGTTGTTGTCAGGTTGCTGCCAACCATAACCGCACCTGTTGTACCTGCGTTTACCACATCCCACAAAATATCAGCCGGGTTTGCGGCCGCCGCAGGAACAACTTGAACCCTAGATAAATTAAACGAACCAATCGGTAAAAAGTTGGGAACGGCAATAACAGATTCCACCGGAATGTGTTCGACAACATTAATTGTAAAATCCATTACGAAAGGAACACCGATACCTAAACCGTTGGCTATGGTGGCTCTTACTACAACCTGTCCGCCTGCAGCTGTGTGAAGCATACCGTTTTGGATAGTCGCGCCTGTGGTACCCGGGTTGTACACAGTCCAAACAATATTTGAATATGTTGCGGCGGCAGGTAAAACTCTTCCGGCAATAGGAGTTGGTACACCGATAACAACTTCCGGTGTTACATCCGCAATGGTAATTACGTTAACAAAAATATTGTTCCTTGCCAGCCAATTTGCATAGTCTCTTGCAACAATTACACCGGAAGTGGCACGGATATAACCATATCCCTGGCGTCTTTCCAGGCTGACATTGGCAAAGCTTAAAGGAAGGTCGATAGGACCGTGTGAAGGGTTTAAACAGAACTGCCCGCCGTCTATTGTTGTACGGGTAACGCAACAGCCGTCATGGTCGCACCGGTAGATGGAACGAATATGCCCCGCAGGCGGGTTATTGGCAAAGTGTACGGCATATGGCCCCCACAGCCCGAATGGGTCATTTGTGGCCCCTGCATTTGGCTGCCTGCGGTCAGAGAATAAGGGCAGGAATGTTTCCGGGCAGTGGAAACGCGCCCATAAAGATGCTGCCGGGTTACGCACAATGGTTTGTCCCACATGCTGGTAACCAACTACTTCTACATAGGCAAACCAGAATGCAGCGTAATGGATTGCATCAATTAACCTGTCACGCAAGTCCGCGCCGCCAAGTTCGTAAATGTCGTCTAAATCCAATTCTGTAAGGAATGCAAATAAATCACGGGATTCCTCACCCCCAACGATAGCAGGGGGTTCAAATTCTCTGCCCCACATGGGCAGGCCTGTCTCGGGGTTAAAGTGCTGTGCCCAAGCGGTTGGCCTTTCTACGCCGTCTGCGAAGCCGCTTGCGCGTATTTGCAGCCGTAGTACTGCGTCAAGACCGTCAACAAACGCCTGAATACTGCGTTCTGTTCTTTCGGCGTCAAGGGACGGGAAATCCCCCTCTGCAATGTCTAAAAGCAGCTCTAAAACATAGGTGTAGGCGTCATCGTTAAATGAAACGCCGCCACGGTGCATTTCGGTGTTTGATAAATAATAAGGCCAGCCGCCTCTTCCTTCACCTACTGTCGCGATAATGTCATAAGGCATTGGGAACGGCGGGCCGGTCGCGCTGGAGAGTACTTGGCCCTGTCTTGCAAGAATAACCACATCGCCGACTTGATACTGGGCGTTTAACAGGGCATCAAGCCCCCTTAACCCCGCATCTCTAAACCGCTCAATCCCTGTTGCTTCATACATCATCATAAGGAACCGCGTATCGTGGGTTGTTATACCCCTGCCAAGATAGGCGTCAAGGTTGTTGCGTGTGTTCCACATTGTATTTAGGTTTGCCTGAGTCCAACCTGCAATATTTGCGCTGCCCCAAGCTTGATTTGCATCACCTTGCCCTATTCCCCTTGGGAAACCGCCGTTAAAACGCTGGGCATACAAGTAGTGTGTGGCGATAATTATTGAGTTGGGGCTGCCGTACCACTGGGGAGCCTGATTTGTAATACCCCCGCGGGAAATATTTGCCGGGGTTACGACAGCACCGGTTGTTATTACAAGGGTATAAGACGCCGGGGCAACCCGTGTGCCAATATTATCCCACCCGATTGTGCCAACTCCAATGGCTTGCGCAATGGTTTGCAGCGGAACAAACAAAACGTTTGTACCTGCCACGCTAATGGAAATACTTGCAACAGTATGACTGTCAGCCCCGGCTGTTGCCGTTACATTGTTGCCGCTAACCTGCCAGCTAACTTCGCTGCCAAGGGCCGCTTGAGCCGCAGACAAAGGAACTTGCAAAATACCGCCAAAGACAAAAGGTGTTGCCAGATTCGCGTCAACATCCCTTAGTTGACGGTTAATCAGCATCTGCGGGTTACCTGCTGTTATTGATACCCTGCGGAAATTGTTATCCCAGCTTATAACTTCGTACATGTTGTGTGGGAATTGATTTTCCGTGGATACAGGGGTTGCACCTGCGGGTGGCTGCCCCGCGTCTACAGGCAAATTAGGCAGGGTTACAACACTTACAGTAAAGCTTTCGTAAATGTCGTCATTATTTGTTATGCGAACGGTATCTGCAAAAGTCTGGTCTGGTTCAAGCCCCAAATTAGGCCTGACAGAAAATTCTGCAGAAGCGTTTGGTGATAAAGAAGGAATCAGAACCGTACCTTCCAATGTGAAGTATGTTCCTTCATCGAGGGCCACTTCTAAGTTAATGATTGCAGCATCCCCGGGGTTGGTTACGATTATTTGAAGCGGAGTAATATCCGCTGCCGTATATCCATATGGCAGCGCAGGAAAGCTGTGCGCACCGTCAACACCGGAGATTTGTATACTTGAAGAAGGTTGCGTTACTTCTGTAATTTCAATTCTTTGGACTGCCAGCCTGCCGGGAGACTGACCGTCAACGCCCCAGTTCCAAGGGTTAATTGACAACAGGCCCTCGCCGGTTAAAAATGTATGCTCAATCCGTGTTATCGCATTTGGCACATCAAACGTTATTGTTTGACCGGCAAAAGTCAAGGGCAGTGTAGTGGGAGCAACGCTGCCCGTTGCCCTTGCATAAATAACAACATGTATTGGGCCGCTTAAACTAACATTTGAGTTAAGCTGTCTGTTGGCACCGTTTGGGTCAATAAAATTACTGCCGGAATGGGCCTGTATCCTAAAATTGCCTGTCGGAATCAGGTCAAAGCCCGGTTGGCCGGCAGTGGGTGATACAGCCCTTGTCACGCCGGGAATGGCAGAAACAGACGGCCACGCCTGCGCCCCCACTGTAGGGGCTGTAGAAAAATCGAAAAGATAGGTGGGAGCAGCCGAAAAACCTGAGACATAGTTCCCCTGACTATCTTCGGCAGCATGTATCGCCATCGGTACTACGGTTGAAAACATCATGACAATTGCCAGGACAAAAGCCATGATTTTGTTACGCTGTGCTTTTCTCATAAAAATTTCCTCTCTTATTTTATTGGTACTGTGCAGTTTTTTGTATTTATCATAATTTCTGATATTTTCCTGCACATATGCCCATATTTCTATGTAAAGATAACATGCCTTCCGTATTAATACAACAATTAATCTATTATTAAAAAACCCCTTATGTAACATTCGCCAATGTTACATAAGGGGAAAGAACAGCTTTTACATCTCGCCTGCATAGTCGTGCTGCAGCTGAAGCACCTCCGGCTACTCCGCCGACAATTAAGATTCTTTGCATAAATAAATCTCTGTTATTCACTAATTGTTTCATACGGCCAATTATTGATTCCTCCGAAGTCATAGATGTTTGTATACCCAAGTGCCGCTAAATCAGCCGCTGCCGATACACTCCTGCGTCCGCTCCGGCAGTAGATTAGAATGACCGTATTTTTATCCGGAAGTTCTGCATTTGCTCGGCCTCTAATTTCGTCATATGGAATTAACAGTGCTCCTTCAATTCGACTTTCTCTAAACTCCGCCTCGGTACGAACATCCAGTAAGATGAAATGGTTTGTTTCTTTCATTATGTTTCGCGCTTCTGTTGCGGTAATGGTTTGCCAGCTCGATGTACCAGTATCGTCTAATGTATCACTTGCTTTGTCTGCACCGCCTACATTTTTTGAGCATGCTGTGATCATAAGCAGCAATCCCATCACAAGCACAAATATTATCGCTTTCATTCTGTTTCCTCCGGATTACAGTAATATTTTTTTAACACGGCAAGAATTTCTGCCACCCTGTAGTCGGCGACAGAATATGTTACACTTTGTCCTTGCTTGTCCGATTTAAGAATCCCTGCAGTTCTCAACATAATTAGATGTTGTGACAGCGCGGATTGGGTGATCCTGGGAACATACCCGCCAATTTGTCCAACCGTTTTTGCGCCCTGCATAAGAGCGCAGAGAATCAGCAGACGGTTTTCATTAGCCAGTATTCTCAAAAGTTCTGCCAATAATTTAGCTTTTTCCTCCATGAATACTCTCACTCCCTTTGACATAAATATATTAGACTATTCTAATATACGGTGCCGCGATAAATTTGTCAAGAGCGTTGCCGCACAAAAAAACCATTCCAAAGTATCACAAATACCTTAAACAACCCAATAAAGCCAAACGCAGGGTACACATAGGCCACAATAGCCGAAAACCCAACATGGGAAGCCGCAATTCCAACAATACATAACGCCGCCGCAACTATAACTGTATTTGCATACCCCCGTGCTTTTAGCCATTCTGCAACGGCAAAAGCATTGCAGGCCGCTGTTGTCAAAATCGCCGCAATAAGGACGGCAAGGTAAAGCAGCCGCAGCATATCTCCATGCCGCGAAACTATGTACAAAAACGGAATTTCCAGGCTTACAATATTTGTGTGATACAAAAATAGCGGCAGTGCCATACATATTCCCAGAAGTGTAATAAGGCCGCCGCCCAAAAGCCCGCCAAGCATCGGGTCGCGTTTTTTTGTTGCCATTCCCGCAGTTGCGGCTAAAATTGGTATGCCCGTCACCAAATTATAAGAAGCATACACCATTGCGGATAAAACCCATGCAATACCAATGATGACATGTCTGCCCGGAAACGTTGCAAAAGCCGGGTGCGTATGTGCAAAAAACGAAAACAAGCCAATAAAAATGCCCCCAAACAGCATAAACGGCGCAAGGATTAAATTGACCTTAATAATACCGGTCAGGCCAAAGCAAAGAACAAAAAATACAGCCAGCCCGGTTAATACGGCACTTGCACTAAATGGCAGGCCAAAAGCTTCCCGGCCTGTAGCCCCGGCCCCGGCAAGCATGGCTACAAACAGGCAATACAAAAATATTACAACTATGCCCTCCATAAAACCGCCAAGTTTTGGGCCAAATAAGAAACTCATTAGATGGTGGTAGCTGCTTATGCCCTCCCGCGTACAAATGCGCAGCACTGCCCAACCGGTAAAGGCGAGTAATATGCCCGCAACTATAATTCCCACCAGCCCAAGCCGTCCAAAGCCAACAAAATAACGCAGCAATTCTTGCCCGGAAGCAAATCCCGCCCCCAAAAACACAGACCCGTATATTACGGCAATCTTCAAACCGTTTTTTTCTGGCAAATAAAAAACCCCTTTCATACTAAGATATATGAAAGAGGTTTATCAAATAAAACTTCATCTTCTTCAATTTCTTCATCTTCAGGCAGTCTGTCGTGTAAAAAATCATCCATCCACTGTTTACGAAGGGTTAAGAAATCAATCAAGAATTCTACTTGCCCCATGAAAGTATCAATTCCTGCGGTAGCGTATGACGGCACCCAGTTCCATTCAAAAATATCCCCCATAATGTACGGGTGCCTTTCAAAATTGCGGTTAAAGTCCTGTTCATAAGTTATCGCCATGCGGTAAATATGATCAATTGTTTGTGGGATGTAAGTTAGTTTAATCTCATCCCAACGGTCTGCAGCCGCTTGTTTAAAAGCCGGGGTTTGCATTAAATAATTGAACCAATAATTGTGATTTGCCGCCAAGCGTCCCCGAGGGTTTTCCACGCGGTTATTATTGCCCGAAGACTGATCGAAATCCCACACGGGCCCCAAATGCAGCCTGCGGTTTTCGTCCTGTCCTTTAATTTGCATAAAGACCCCAAACCGCGAAATGTCCGTGTTTTTGAAAAACTCCTGTACGATGTAAAAATCTACGAAAGACGGGATGTCTATCAAATTCGTAATTTGCTGCCAATTTTGTGCGCGAATGGCATCGCTTACCCGTTGGATGTAACTTTGCACGTATTCAAAATGGGCGTCTGTACGCGCATCGCCACTTGGCCAGCGGAGTTCGTAGGCGCGGGAGTTAATAATAAAATAATCCACGTCTTCTGTAAACTCATTAGAACGCCAGCCTATTACGTGGCCGTTCAGCTCCAGAAAATATTCGCTGACGGCGGGGTCCGGGTCTGCTGTTAATTCCACACGCCCGGGTTCTACATGCCGCTCGTCTGTTAGCTGGTATACGCCGTAATATTTACCGTTGATATACAAATGAACAAAATAGGACGAAGAAGGCGTCCATGCCATATTCGTCAGTAAGCCGCCAAAATAGAGTGCGCCCATGTTCCTTAATAGCGAGCGGTCGAAGTGGTTCGCCAGCAGAATCCAATCCCGGTGTGCGTGTTCAGACCCAAACATAGGCTGCGGTGTTTCAAATCTTATACGAAGGGGGCGTTTGTCTGGGCCGTGCCGCCATGTTGTATTACCGCGGCCCCGTATTCGCACAGGCACATTGTAAAATGACAGTTCAGGGCATGTGCCGGTCATGGTCAATGTGCTGTCTCGCTGCCAATGGTTACGTGGCTGCCTAAAAGGATGTTCGGGTGTTGATATAAAAAGAGACGGAAAGTCAAATGCCGGGTAATTATACTCCGGGTAAACAGTTGACTCGTCTTCTGTTGCGGCAGCAGGCAAAGGAGGCAATTCGCAAAAAGCCTCCGGTGTCATAATTTCTGCCGGTAGTGTGTTATCCTGATTTCTTTCACAAGCTGCCAGTACAGTCAGCAGCAGAACCAAGAAACAAAACTTTATCATATTTACCAGCTACCCATTCAAAATTTTTTGATAGAGCTTAATATATGCGTCAGCGGCTTTGTTCCATGAATAATCTCCGGCCATCGCGTTTTTAACAAGTACATCCCAATTTGGCGTACCGTAAACATACAAGGCTTCCCGTATGGCCCACATTAGCCCGCTTGCAAGATAGTCTTCAAACAGGAACCCGTTGCCGGTGCCGTTTTGAGGGTTAAAATGCTGCACAGTGTCTGCAAGGCCGCCGGTCTTGCGCACAATGGGGATTGTCCCGTACCGCATGGCGAATAATTGCCCAAGCCCGCAAGGTTCGTAAACAGACGGCATTATAAACATATCCGAACCGGCGTAAATTTGTTGTGCAAGTGTTGCGTCAAATTTAATGTTCGCGCTTACTTTGTGCGGATACCTCCACGAAAAATGCCGCAGCATTTCTTCATAGCGGTGGTCCCCGGTACCCAGCACAACAAGCTGTATGTCCATGCTTAACAATTCTTCCATTATTATGGAAAGAATATCAAAGCCCTTTTGCTCTGTCAGGCGTGTAATCATACTAAACATGGGGGCATTGCTTATGGGCAGTCCTAGCTGCTCTTGAAGGCGATGCTTATTTTCGCGCTTTTTATCTAAAGAATTCGTATTAAAATTTTCCAAAATACGAGTATCTGTTTCCGGGTTGTTTTCCGTAACGTCTATGCCGTTTGTTATACCGTAGAGTTTACCTTCTTGGGCACCCCGCTGGCGCAGCAATCCGTCCATCCCGTATCCGTAAGCAGGGGTTTGAATTTCTGCCGCGTAAGTTTCGCTAACGGTGCTTACCGCGTCGGAATGGACAATGCCTGCTTTCAAGTAGCTGATTTTCCCGTGAAATTCCAAGTCGCCGTTGGTAAAATAGCCGTCGCCAAGCCCGATGTCCCACAAAATTTCACGGCCAAAGACGCCTTGATAATGCAGGTTGTGGATGGTAAACAGGCTTTTCATGTTTGAATAGTATGTGAATTGGCTATAAATATTACGAAGGAATGTTGGCCCAAGGCCCGTATGCCAGTCGTTAAAGTGCAAAATATCAGCCTGGAAACCTATATGTCCAAGCATCTCCACACTGGCTTTAGCAAAAAACGCGAAACGCTCGTGGTCGTCATCATAACCATAATAACCGTCACGGCCAAAATAATAATCATTTTTAACAAAGTACACATCATCTACTGCAAGAATGACAGCCTCTTGCGCCCTCCATGACAGATGGACGGTAAAACTGCAAACAGTTTCCGCACTTGCAAGTAAATGACCGGGGATTGATTTATACAGTGGCAATACTACTTTTGTTTCAATGCCTTTCCCCCGTAAAGCTTTTGGCAGCGAACCTGCCACATCCCCAAGGCCGCCTGACTTGCAGTAGGGGTTAACTTCCGCTGATACAAACAAAATTTTTAATGGCACAATTTCCCTCCTGATAATTAATCATAATTTGCCATGTCGTAACATCGCAAAGGATGTTGCAAACGTCTGCTCTATAGTTTACATGTTTTTTGCGGTTTTGCAATTTATTTGTTATACTTTCAAAAAATTGCTATTCAATTTTACCGTGCATTTCATACAGAGCCACCTATCGGCCTATAAAAGGGGACATTTTTGTGAAAAGTAAAACCAGCAAAATTATTGCAGTTGTTGTTTTGACAATTTTCATTTTACTTGCCGTAATTATTATAGACAGGTATTTTTATCGCCCGGCCCCGGGTAGTAGTGTCGGCAGCTTTCCCGCTCTTCATATTATGTCTTATTATAACCCATTTGATGTAGAGCGCGACTTTTGGCACAACGGCACACTTTCACTTACAAACCATGCAGATGCTTTTGATAATGTAGATATTCGCATCCGCGGGCGCGGCAATTCTACATGGCATTTTGGTGAAGACAAGCGCCCGCTGCGGCTTCGCTTTGAAGAGCCGCAAACCTTACTTGACGCGGGGCATATTGCCCGTGACTGGGTTCTTATCGCCAACCATTTTGACCTTACGCTGATAAGGACACACATGGCGTTTTATTTGGCATCGCTTTTAGACGGGATGGATTGGACGCCGTTTTCGCAGCTTGTACACTTGTATATAAACGGCGAGTATGTGGGGCTTTATCAAATTGCGGATGAAAGAGACATTGGCCCCGGGCGTATGCAGCTTTTTTTTAACGAAGACCCGGCAATAAGTGAATATCTGTTTGAGCTTGATAATAATTCACTTAACACCGGTGTGGAAGGCGTGACATTTTTTATTGCAGACGGGGCACCTTATGACATACGTTACCCTCGCGGTTCTCGCCTTAGCACAGGGCATCTGGAATATTTACAAGAGTTTATCTTAAACGTGAACGAAGTTGTGCGTACCCGCGACTTTGAGGCCATCAGTAAAATAATGGATTTTCCGTCTATGATTGATTTTTATCTTGTACAGGAATTGTTCAAAAACATTGATGTAGGTTTCAACAGCGTTTTTATGCAAGTTCGCGGCCAAGGGGAAAACCGCCGTATGCATTGGGGGCCCGTATGGGATTTCGACCGCTCTGCGGGGAATATGTATTATTGGCACGATTATCACCATTTACACGCAGCCATACGTAATTATCATTTCCACTACCTCCTATCTGTGCCGGAAATATTCGAGTTAGCTGCCCAAAGGTGGACAGAAATATCCGTTAATCAAGTTCCGCAAATGTTGGCTTACATCAATTATTTGGTAAAAAATTACGAAAGTGAGTTTAACCGCAATTTCGAAAGACATCCGGTCCCAAGCTTGGACCGGCTGCCATATTGGATGGCTAATATGTTACCGCCTCATTTACATGAAATTACTACCTGGCGCGGGCAGATAGAATTTTTGCAAGAGTGGTTTACGGGCCGTATATGGTGGATGAACCAATTTTTCATCGAGGACGAATATTTGCGGGAGTGGTGGCAAAATTATTTAATTCATGGGTATGGTGAATAAATGTATAAACAAATTTCAGATTATTTGGCAAAAGATATTTATCCTTTTCATATGCCGGGGCATAAACGTAATCCGCAGTTTATGCCCCCCTATTTGCTGGAATTGGACATGACAGAAATCCCCGGAATGGATGTTCTTTCTTCCCCAACGGGCATAATTAAAGAATTGCAAGAAAACATCGCGGAGTTCTATGGTGCGGATCATAGCTTTTTTCTGGTAAACGGTTCCTCTGCCGGGGTTTTGGCGGCTGTTTGCGCTGCTTGCACAGACGGTGAAACTATTATTGTACCGCGCAACGCCCACACAAGCGTATACAATGCCATGGTTATGTCCGGTGCGGTACCCAAATATGTGATGCCGGAAATAACCGTTGACGGCTTGGCAGGCGGTATTGCCCCATCAGCTTTTGACAATATGCCAAAAGGCGCGGCAGTGCTTGTGGTAAGCCCTACATACGAAGGTTTTGTTTCCGATATTTCTGCAATTGCCGACCGTGTACATTCAAAAGGCGGCGTACTTATCGTAGACGAAGCCCATGGGGCTCATTTTCCGTTCCATGATAAATTTCCCGCTTCCGCATTGTCACATGGTGCAGACATCGTAATTCAAAGTTTCCACAAAACTCTGCCTGCGCCATCTCAGTGTGCTGTTTTGCATATAAAAGACAAAAATGTTGACATAAATCGAATAAAGTTTTATACAAATACTGTACAGACATCCAGCCCTTCGTATATACTAATGGCTGTATGCGATTACATGCTGCGTCAATTATGGCAGCAGCCAAAACTTTTTGAGGATTATTTTCATAGGCTTGAAACAATACGGGCAAGCCTCCCCGGCGCAAACAGCTCCACGGCTTTGCGTTTGTCAGGAGCAGAGCGGATAGGGGAAAATGCCATATTCGATGTTGATCCCGGTAAGCTGCTGTTTACGTCCCATTCCGGTATTAGTGTAAATGAAATTACTTCACATATGACTAACGGATACAAAGTGCAGCCGGAAATGGCAGTAAGGCGGCATATCCTGGCAATGACATCCGTGGCAGACACAGATGAAGGTTTTCGCAGGCTAAAGACTGCCATTGACGGGCTTAATGCTAAGTTACCGGTGGTATGTGCAGATAACTTACCGCATGAGCCATTTTTTATGCCCGAAATTGTAGTCCCGCCACGTCAAGCCGTTAATATGCCATCCCGAAGAGTTCCTTGGGAAGATGCCGCCGGGCAAATTTCCGCCCAGCTAATCGCACAATACCCGCCGGGCATAGCCATTGTTGCACCGGGGGAATGTATCCCGCCGGGGCTGCCCCGTTACGCTGAAATCGTATGCGTAATTGGGGTGGAACCCCATTATAATAGAAAGGTTGATTCGCCATGAAGTTAATGCTTAAATTGGTAAAGTCGTCACGAAAGTATTGGGGATATTTAATAGTGGCACTTCTGGCAATTGCAGGCCTGACAGCCGCCCAAATGTACGCACCAATGGTAGTGCGCCAGCTGACATTTTTAGCTACAAACAGAGACCCGCGTCTGGCAGATGAAGCTTTACGAATGGGGCTAATTTTGGCGGCAGTGTATCTTGGGCAGGTAATTTGCAGCTACATACGCTCTTATTTTACACATTATGCCGCGTGGCATTTTGTGGCAGATTTACAGGTAAAAGTTTACGACAAACTCCAGCAGTTATCCATGAAATTTTACCACGACAAACAAACAGGGGAAGTAATGTCCCGCGTTGTAAACGATACAAACCGCGTAGAATTACTTATTGCCCATGCCGTGCCCGACGTTATTGCCAATATCGCAATTATCATTGGCGTTACCGTAATGATGCTAAGAATAAACGTGCGGTTGACACTAATGAGTATGCTTTCTGTCCCTATCTTAATAATCATTTCCATAATATTTGCAAAATTAGTGTTGCCGATATTCCGCCGCGCCCAAAAAATTCTGGGCGAACTTAACGCCAACTTGCAAGATAATATTTCCGGCATGAAAGAAATCCAAGTATTTAACCAGCACAAAAGAGAATCTGCAAAAGTTTCCGACAGCGCGAAAGGCCACGCTCATGCCATTCTGGCGGCTCTTCGCTTAAGTGCGGGGTACGGCAGCACCGTGCAATATTTATCCTTAATCGGTACAGTTCTTGTTATCGCCTACGGCGGCCACATGGCACTGTACGGATACGTAGAAGTTGCCGATATTGTAGCCTTCCTGATGTACTTGGCTATTTTCTATGGCCCCATAACCGCCCTTGCGCGCCTTAATGAAGACCTTCAGACAGCCATTGCGGGTGCAGAGCGTGTTTTCGAAATTTTAGACGCGGAAGAAGATGTAAAAGAAGCAGAAAATCCATACGAGTTAACAAATGTAAAAGGCCATCTTGTATACAAGAATGTAAGTTTCCACTACATCGAAGGCCAGCCCGTACTAAAAGATGTCAGTATAGAAATTATGCCCGGGGAAGTAATCGCGCTGGTTGGCCCAACCGGTGTCGGCAAAACTACATTCATAAACTTACTAAATCGTTTTTACGACCCGGTTGAAGGTGAAATTCGTTTGGACGGCCACAATTTAAGGGATGTATCCCTAAAAAGCCTGCGTAACTGCATGAGTAATGTTATGCAAGATGTATTCCTTTTCAACGATACCCTGGGCGAAAACATTGCTTACGGCAAGCCCGGCGCATCCCACGATGAAGTTTTGGAAGCGTCCCGCCTTGCCCGTGCAGACGAGTTTATTTCCCAACTGGACGAAGGGTATAATACTGTGGTTGGCGAACGCGGAATGCGTCTCTCCGGCGGCCAAAAACAGCGCGTTTCCATTGCCCGCGCCGTATTACGTGACAGGCCAATCCTAATACTGGACGAAGCCACCGCCGCCGTAGACGTAGAAACCGAAAAACAAATCCGCGAAGCCTTAGACGAAGTAATGAAAGACCGCACCACCGTAATAATTGCCCACAGGCTGTCCACAGTAAAAAAGGCCGACAAAATTATCGTGCTTAACGACGGCAAAATAGAGGACATTGGTACCCACGGCGAACTTGTGGCCCGCGGCGGGTTGTACGCCCACATGACAGAAATAAATATGTACGCGTAAGATATGGCTACCCCCTGATATCAGTAATGTCAACAACTTAAGGATTTTATCCCTCACAGAGGCAAAGAGGTCACAGAGGAAAACCCCCCTTTCCCTCTCTCCGTGTTCTCTGTGAGGGGAATGTTTTTTTAAGTTGTTGCCCCCCC
>WQTQ01000186.1 GCA_009786175.1 Bacillota bacterium
GTTTGGCGGAGAATATTGGGATGCGCACCGTGGCGAGTATTATCTAAGGGCAAGGAGTTTTAGCCCGCGTTTGGGCAGGTTTACTCAGCCTGACCCGTTTTTGGGTATTCATAATATGAGGTCAAGCCCCAATGCCATAGCCCAGGCAGGGAATTTGTTTGTTTTTACTAACAATAATCCTGTACGTTGGATAGACCCTACCGGGCTATTCCTAATCTGTCCTAATACACATCTTCCTGCCTTAATCCCATGGGCTCCACGGGGGTCTACGCGGACTTTTCTAGCTATATCAGGTACAGAAAGCGACGCAGAAGCGGTAGTATCATATTTGCGTATGATTACAAATGACATTTTAACAACCACACCAAACCGCAATGGAGATAGACACTATGTCCACTTTACTCCAACTGATGCAACTAACTTGCCTATTGGAACACATTTGATTAGGGAACTTATTAATGGTATTAACCGTCGTCGTGTTACTATTGGGGTGAGCGATATTAGTAATACTATATTTATTCTTGATCCATATAATTCTTCTAACCCAAGAAGAGGATCTGAGAGTGCGATTCGTTTCAATCCAAATTTAATAGCTTACTCATATGTAGACAATTGGCAGGGAGGCCCTTCTACCAGTATCAAACGTGAAAATCATATGGCTTTAGGACACGAATTAATACATGCATATAGAGCTGCTAGAGGAATTGTCGCCCCTGAAGGTGTAATGATTCCTCACCGTTTTATACTGCCGGATGGAAGTATCCATAGTAGGCCGCACCCATTGGAAGAGTTGCTAACGATTGGGATTATGTATAGTTTTTGTCCGTTTGCTTTTGAGGAGATTTTTCTTTTTACATTTCCAGGTGTAACTGAAAATGCCCTAAGACGTGAGCAAGGTCTTACAAGAAGAATATCCTGGTATTAAGAGCCAATGGAGGTGTTTTTATGCATTTTATTTTCAAATTCGTATCTCTTGTTGTAATAACTATATTTTTATTAACGGGATGTACTTCCAATAGGGCTGAGGAATTTTCACCGAAAAGTGTAAGAGTCTTGTTTGCAGGTGATGCAGGGACTTCCCCTATTACTTTATTTACGTTTGTTGAACCGGATACCTTTGAGGTTGTCTCATTTCATAATCATGGTTTGTTATCGAATCGACATTCGCAATCTCCCATCTATAGTGCAAATGAAATAAGTGCATTCGATTTTACCCTGCTTGATGATTTTATAGCTAAAGCACCAAGAATAAATTATGTTATTGGTAATAGGAATCTTCGTAATGTGAGCAATTATACAATAATTAATCAGGGAGTTTTAGAACTCTCGTCGGAACAATCAGACCGCATCACCAACATGATTGGGAATGTTGCGAAAGGTAGGGTAGATAACGAGTTCAGAAGGCCAAGTGGCATGTTTGGTGAATTTATTTATGTATGGATGATTATTGATGACAACATGTATTGGAGTCTTTATGAACCCACGATTGATGCCTTTGATAATTTTGATAGGGCTACGCGTAGAAGTGTACGCAGAAGGCTTCGCGAATATACCAATAGTAATGTACTAAATTTAGCTTACGAACTTGTTGATTTATCACCAATTCTTGTTGGTTGGGAACATGACCCGTTACAAACACCTAGCAGTCGTGACCAATAGTTCCTCCTACGCCAGAACCACCCGCAGCGCATGTGCAATAGGTACAACCCGTACACAAATTACCAGCACTATTGACGTATTACGGGCTTCCGTCACATTTTCATTACGCCACTGGCGATAACCGCTTCCGCGACATCGGTTCAATTCTGCCACGCTTCACGCCGGAGTGCTTGCCATTCCCATGAATGTAAATGGTAACATTTTTGTGCCATTGGCATATGTAGCGCAACAGTTCGGTGCAACAACTCGTTGGGACAGGGACACACGGGCTGTGTATGTTATGCAGTAACCCGGTCGCACATTGTGCAGAAATAAAACCACCCCCTGATATCATATTCGCAACGTGATATCAGGGGGTGGTTTGCATGGCTAGATTCCGAGACAAGCCCTCTCGTAAGCTTTGTTTACTGGCCGGGTGGCCTGCGCATTCGCACACCCTGCTTCGCATAATGTCAACAATTTAAGAAAAACATTCCCCTCACAGAGGCACAGAGAACACGGAAAGAGAGGGAAAAGGGTGGTTTTCCTCTGTGACCTCGTGACCTCTGTGAGGGATAAAATCTTTATGATGTTGACATTACTGCTTCGCAGGAGGTAATACCCAGAATGACGGGAGACTCTTAGTCCGTCAGTACCTGTATTGTAAGCACTTCCGTTATACCCTGGCGGGTTACTTCCAACTCTACTACACGTGACTCCGTTACCGTAACGCCGCCGCGGATACCCACCACAAGGCCGTATACTAAGCCTGTAGGTGTCCATAGGTTATCCCGGGCGACTATTACAAGCTCCGGTGCCGCTTCCAGCAGGTTAAACGTAATTTCTCCCTCTGCGGTGCCGCCTACAAATACGCTAACGTGGCGGTTGGTGTTGCTTATGGTTACGCTATTTACATAAAGATAAAATGTCGGCAGTGGCTGCGTGGTGAAGTTTGCATTTACAAGCAATACATGAACCCTTTGGCCGTACACAGTAATGTATAAGTTAATATACTGCCAAGAGCCGCCGTCTTTGTCCACGTCCAGCAAGTTAAAGTAATCCAACCAGCCTGTACCGTCTTGCCATACACGGCCTACGCGTACAAATTCTTCGGCGCAGTTGCCGTTTTGGTCAAAGGCTTCGATGGTGTCCACCGCCGCAAGGTACACAGGGGCATTTACACCGTCAAGCTGTGTCCACATGCGGATTATTCCTGCCGCTGCAAGGCCCGCATTTGGTCTTGATGGGCTGCCGCCTTCGCCGTTGTTAAAGATGTCAAAGCTGAATACCGGCACAACAGCATCTTCATATAAAGCATTTACAAGCAGCACATGAATGGCCCGACCGTGTACTGTAATGGTCAAGTTAATATACCGCCAAGAGCCGCCGTCTTTGTCAACGTCAAGCAGGTTAAAGTAGTTCAACCAGCCTGTACCGTCTTGCCATACGCGGCCTACGCGTACAAATTCTTCGGCGCAGTTGCCGTTTTGGTCAAGAGCTTCTATGGTATCTGCCGCTGCAAGGTACAGAGGGGTATTTACGCCGTCAAGCTGTGTCCACATACGGATTAGACCTGCCGCTGCAAGGCCTGCATTTGGCCTTGATGGGCTGCCGCCTTCGCCGTTGTTAAAGATGTCCCAGGTAAATACCGGTGCGTCTACAAAAATTGCCCGGGCGGCAACAGCATTGTTTGGCATTCTTATAAATGTGTTTCTGTCGTATCTGTCAAAACCGGGCCAGAAGTTTGTGCCATCAAGTTCCCAATGGCTAAATAACATACCTGGCACACTGTTTGCGCGAAGAGGAACCCGTGCGCCATATACGATTCTTCTGCTGTCTGCTATGTCGTAAATCATGGTACCGCCGTATATTGACAGCGGGTTGCCCACAGGTGTCCATTCGTTACCAGAGGCAGCCAGCATAGAAAAGATATTAATATAGTCGCCGTATTGGTTGTTCATGAAGGCAAACTCGACCGCATGACTCCATCCTTCGTCCATCCAGCGTTGCGGCCCGTAAATAGACGCTAAAACTGTCATTGGCCCCCAGAATGCATTCCAGGAATTAGAGCCCCATGGATGTGTAAGGTTTGGCGTACCGTCCAGCCAGCGGCCCACTACGCCGTCTACTACAACGTTTTGGCCTGCCGGAATCTCGCCAAAGATACGGAAACGCCCGTCTGTCGCTTCGTAGGTGAATGTGTTGTATGCAATTGTGGTTATATTTTCTACCGGAGATGTCCCGGAGAACATAATGTCTACGCCCAAACGCCACGGGTTACGGCAAGCGTTCCAGTGTCTTGCTCCGTCACTGGTGCTTTCCATAAATTGCCCCCCAGGTGTCCAATCCGGCATACCAAAAGTGCCGCTTCCTTGTGCCGGGATAAGCCACCCGTCTGCGCCGTCCCATCTGACAAAATCATTGATTACACCTGTTGGGTTTGCAGGGTCGGTATACAATGCAATAAATTCCAGCGCGCCAAAAGATGTGTCGATAACACGCTGCCAGTTATTTTCCGGGTTGATGGCTTTGTAAGCTTTTAAGTGCTGCATGATGAAATCGGACGTACGGGTTAACAGCGCGCTGTTGCCGCTTGCCCAGTTACCTACTGTTAAGTGATAATTTCCGCCGCCGGGTCTGGCATTGGAATTGCTAATATTATTATTGCTACGATGGACATTTTGCAGCCAAATGTCGTTAACCATTCTTCTTGCCCATTCGATATAACCATAAACCCTGCCGTCAGGTGTAACCGGACACCATACAGGGAAATCGCCCCACTGTTCATGCGCAAGTATTAATGCGTATGCCATGTCCATACAACCATCTGTGGCGTTAGAAGGGCCCGGTCCGCGTACAAAACCGCCGTTGCCGCCGTCTACTGTAACATCGTAAAGGATTGACCATGCCATCAAGTAACTTGGACGGAAGTTGTTTGGTGCCGGAAGACCGCGGTATTGGTTGGCCATAAGGTTAGCATTTGATGCTCCCCAGCTGTGATGCCCACCTGTAACATGCTGCGGGTGTGTAGGCCAATGCCTTAACGAACGGAACATTGCGTCAAAGAATAATCTTGCGTTAACCCGCTCTATACCAAAGTGTTCTTGCAATTCTTCCGGTAATGCGTCAAACATTAACTGCCTGATTGTAATTGTTTCGCCGTTAAGTTCAAAAGGTATATCTTCGGAACCTGCCATTTGCACAAGCATCATCATACCGTAACCGTGTGTTTCACTTACGGTTACTCTGCTTCCGGTAGCTGTAGAGCCTCCGGGGCCTGTTCCTTGCGGAAGGAACATTATCATACGGAAGTTTTCTGGGTCGCTTATTGATGCCGGGTCAACAAGGAACTGTCCTTCCACCGTACTTAAAAACGGTGCCGCAGGGTGTTCGGGGTTTAGTAAAGTCCAAGGCGCGCCTATAATAATTCTAGCAAAAGCACGGAGAATATCATTGTTCATATCTTCCTGGGATAAGCCTGTTGGCCTAAACAGTTCCACAACCCTGCCTGTATCTAAGCCTGCTTGCGGGAACGGGCGCATTTCGGGAATTACTTCAGGTTCTTCTTCAAATGTCGCAGAAATTATTACGTCACGGTTTGGCGATGTTATTGTTGCTGTTGGGTCATCTGCCGTGGTACCGTTTATAAATGTAATACCCGCGTCATCAGGGATAACCCACCCGGCAAATATCATGCCGTGAACCGGACGTGCCGTAATTTCTACATGTGTCCCTGTTGGGTTTAGGCCGCTTCCGTAACCGCCGCGCACCGTAAGTAAATTATAGTGTAGTGGTGTAACAGGAACCGGAACTGCCGACCAATAGTTACCGGATGCAACTATCATAGAGTGTACTTTAAAGTAGTCTGCGTAAAAATTGTTTGCTTGAGCTTGCCTTCTGGTGGCACTCCAAGCTAAATTTGCCCAGTCTTGACGGTCACCGGAAATACCTACATCGTCACCTTCCATAAGTGCGGCAAGGGTAAATGTAGACCAGAAGCCTACGCCTGTTCCACTGGCAGGCGATTGCCCCCGCCCGTCAAGAAGCATGGAGCGAATACCGGTAAAGTTAGGCCATATAGAGTTTACATGGCTGTGTAAGCTGCCTAAAACAAGGCTGTCTACCGCATTTCTGCCGGACATAAACAAATCTGTACCAAAACGCCACGGTACACGTACATTATTCCAACTGTAGGTTCCGTCGCTGTTTCCTTCCAGCCAGCCGCCGCCTGTTGTCGGCGCAGGCTGCCATGTATTTGTATCACGGCAAAACACAGCAAAATCGGGAAGTATGCCGTTTACGCCGCCATAACCCGGCCTGCCGATACTTTCGTTATTGTTCCATGGCAAACGCTCTTGGTCATAACGCAGCAGAACCAGCTGCCTCTGCGCTTCGTAAGAGGCGTCAATAACTTTTTGCCAATCATTCTTAGGGTCAACTTCATTGAAAACTCTTAGGTGATGGAACATATGGTCCGAACCGCGGGTTGCGTTAGACATCCACACGCCCAAATCGTTAAAATATGCGTTTTGATGGGTAGACCAGTTACCGATACGCAAGTGGTAATTACCTGTCCAGCCATTAGCAAGGTGTTCTTCCTGTGTGTGATCAACTACTGTTAACCAAAAATCTTCTAACATACCAAGAGCCCAATACTTATATCCGATTGTTTCGCCGGGGATAAGAGGGTTCATGTCATAATCAAGGCCGCCGCCACCGCCGCCGCCCCATTGGGCATCTGCATTAATCAGCCCAAGGATTATGTCCATATTTCCATCGGTGGCTATACTGTGGCTTTGATTAATGTGACGGGCATCGTAAAAAGGCTGACCGTAGGTAAGGAACCAGTTAAAAGACGCATTTGCGCCGCTTATACCGCCGCCCGGGCCCGGCCTGGCACCGGGAATCCAGTTTGCGATACCCATACCGCCCGCACTGTGAATACCGGGAATGCCTGTAGAAATTTCCCATGCCATAAGATAGGTTCTTCTGTAGTGTGCAGGATCGGGAAATGCCTGTGTATTAATTCTTCCGGTTTCCCTGTGTAATTTGAAACTTGGCCATTGCCTTACGGTACGGAACATGGCGTTGAAGTAAGTTTGAATACATACTGCGTCAAAATCTTCACCATATCTTTCGCGGAATGCATCCCGCAGCCCTTCGGGAAGATTATTGAACAAATTTTGCCCAAGAGTATGCGTAAGCGGCATAAACGAGTTGGCACCCGTGCCGGTGCCGCCACGGCTTATGCGTATATCTGGCACCATCATATCCTCGGCACCTGCCATAAACGGAAGCATCAGCATACCAAAACCCTGGGATTCGCATACCATAATACCCATATGGCGTACACCGGCCATATTTCCGTGTACCGGGCAGTAAGAACCTTCGGGCTCAATAGTTACCCAAGAATGCCGCGGCATTGCCAAAACCATACGGAAATTGTCCGGACAATACCTGGTTTCCGGGCATGGATCAACAACAAACCCAAACAGTATGTTGTTAAAACGTATTAATGTGTCAAAATCCATTTGTTGCTGAGCTGTCAGGTCGGGGTCAAAACCCGGTGCGGTACCAACCCTTGCAAAATCTGTTGGCAGCCTGCGGTTGCGGAAATAATCCGGGTTGCTGCCGGATTGCGGAAAAGGACGGTTAGGAGTACTTGTTATCCTTTCCATCAGTATTTCTACATTAGCCGCAAGTTCTGATTCATCAGCCTTTACAGGCAGTTCTTCGTAATACATTTCATACTCTTCGTCATAGTTGTAATCATAGTCGTAATCTTTGACGTAATCTTTGTCGTCTTCCGGTGTTGGTTCGTCGGCAGGGTAATCGCTGCCTTCTTCCTCCGGTACTGCTTCGCAGGTTGGATACTCGTATCCATCGCCCGCATAATCTTCATAGCTCTTCTCCACAGCTGTTTCTGCATCAACCGATATTGGCGGCACTGCACCCAAAACCAGGGCAAACGCCAACAGTAACACCAACAGCCTACTGCACTTACGCTTCTGCATCCTTTTTCCTCCTTGTTGATATTGACAAGATAATCATGGAATACTCTTCCTTGTCACATTACCACTGTCAACATGCATAAAATTGTAATCCTTAGCTACATACAAATTGTATATCATCATCTTGCCGTTTTTGTCAACAAAAAATTTGCATGTGTTTTTGGCCAATTTTATGGTACAATTTTGCTGTAACTAATTTTTGAAACAGGAGGCAAACATGAAACTATTAATTGTAGACGACGACCAGTTAATAAGAAAAAGCCTGGAGTTAACCTTATCCCGCCAAGAAGGCATTACTATAGCGGGCTGCGCAGCCGACGGCATGGAAGCCGTAGAAATATGTAAAAACAACGAGGTTAACGCAATACTTATGGATATCCGTATGCCTGGGATGGACGGCATAGCGGCTACAAGACTTATTAAAAGCCGTTACCCTCATATTCGCATTATGATGCTTACAACTTTTGACGACCGCCCAAATATCCAGCAGGCTCTTGCCGCAGGTGCAGACGGATACTTGCTTAAAACCGATAAGGTGGCGGGTATTGCCAAAGCCCTGCACGCCATGATGGACGGCACCAGCGTTCTTGACACAGATGTATTGCGTAAACTTACCCCACAGCCCAACCCGGCGTTGGAAGCTTTAACCTCGCGGGAGCATGACATTGCGCGGCTTGTGGCCCAGGGGCTTACTAATAAGGAAATTGCCGAGACTCTGTTTTTGAGCGAAGGTACAGTCCGGAACAATATAGTTGTAATAATGGAAAAGCTTGATGTGACAAACCGCACCCAATTGGGCATGGCATACTACAAGAATTAATCACTTTTAATTATTTCCCCCATGTGGTATTATTTTGCTACAGCAAAGGGGTTTTTTCATGGAAAACAATTTTTACCCAATGACTACCGCAGAACTTATGGACCGTGCAATTGATGTCTACAAAAAAACGTTTGGCAGACAGATTGGTTTCGCTGCAATTTTTGGGATTATTTCATACTTGTTTTTATTCTTTGTGGGGATTATCGTGGCTATTTTAGTAGTCTCTTTTTCTGCGTTCGCGGCAAACAGTCCTTTGAATGATACATACAGCACATTTGGTCTATTAACGATAATTATTGCGGTGGTGATGCCGGTTATCTTGTTATACATTTCTGTGTCATCCGCAGGGCACATTTTAATTTCCAAATCTGCTTTTTACGGAAATAAAGAAAACCTTCCCGTAGGACAGCTGCCCCGCATTTCACTTCGGATTTTTGGCGCACTTATTGCGCAAGCCATAGCTTCGTTACCGTTTATCGGTCTAATTTACTTAGGTTTTGTAACAAATTTTTTCACACATTTATTAGCGCGTTCTCCTTGGGAGTTTTTACTGCTGATGTTAATATTCATTGTTTCATATCTTATTTACATGAACCTCTTCTCTTTGTCCGTAGCTGTGGCCGCTTTCGAACGAAAGACTTTTATAAGCGCGTTAATACGTTCTTGGGAGCTTATCCGCGGTGAATTTTGGAAAATTGCCGGTATACGGCTTCTTTGGCTTTTGGTTATTATTGCTATTTGGGCGGCAATTTACGGGGCAGTTGTTTCTGTTGGTATATTTGCGGCATTTGTACCTACAATTATTAATACGGATGCTTCGTACGCGGCAGTCGGCCCTATAACTGTGTTATCCGGTCTTTTGTCTTTTGCCGCAATGTTTGCCATAACACCACTGGACGGTGTTTTTCAGGCAACATTGTATTACAACCAGCGGATAAAAAAAGAAGGCTTGGACATTGAAGTTAAGCTGGAAAAACTTGTGAATGAAAGGCAGTTATTATGACCAATACAAATTTCTACGACGCCATGAACGAAGTATTGGCAACCCGCCGTTACGACAGGCTTACAGGGCGGCGTGCCGACATTAGCGAGATGATTTCCCAGTGGCTTAATGACGTATTGTCTCGCTTCTTCTCCCGTTTCAACTTTACTGTTGAGTTTGGGGAACTAAATTACAACCTTGATGCCATTTCCATTGCCTTTGTAGCCATTGGTGCCGCGTTAGTTATCGCGGCGGCTGTAGTGTTATACCGTACTTTCCGTGGACGCAGCCGTATCCAACACCACGATTTATCCGAAATTTTTGAAGAGTTGGCCAAGAAAAATTACACCGTAACCGAACTTATCAACCTTAGCGATTCCGCGGACACCAGGCGGCTTGCCATCCGTTACAGATACATCGCCTCGCTGCTTGCCCTAAACGAAAAGCAAATTACCGAAATAAAACCATCCGCTACAAACGGACTAATTTTGCGGCAAATAAAAGAAACATGTCCTGCTCTTTCACAGCCCTTCGGGCATACTGCAGATGTTTTTCACAAAGCGTGGTTTGGGTATAAAGATATAAACGACAGTACGTACGAGAATTTTGCAGATTCCGTACAATCTATAATCAGTGGTGATTTTCTTTGCGTAAATTAACGAAATTAATTTTCCCGGCTATAATTGTTATACTGGCTACAGTGGTTCTTCATGTGTTTAGTGACGACCACGAAGGACCTGCATTTGTGTCCTCTACCACAGGGGAGCGGGGTGCAAGTCTGCTTTACGACACCCTGCGGCACATGGGATACCCTGCCCGCGTAAGCCGCAGGCCCCTTTCCGCCTTTACGGATATTAATAATGCCTATATTCTTATCCAGCCCAACGAAGTGCATTTTAGCCAAACAAAAGCGGAAGAAATGCTTGCGTGGGTTAACTCCGGAGGCAGGCTTATTTTCCTGCATAACAACCCGTTTACAATTGTCGATACCCTAATCGACTCCCGTGGCACCCGCTTTGGCAGCCTTATGATACACGAACTGGGTCAGGGGATGCTTATCAGAGGCTTTGCAAACGATGTTATTAACGAAAATATGATGGATAACGCGGATACCGGGGCGCGGATACACGCAATACTCAGCAATTGGGGCGCGGACAGGATTATTTTTGCGGAATATTACCACGGTATGCAAACCACGGATACATTTTTTAACCAACTGCCCATAATTGCACGGCTGGTTTTAGTACAGCTTGGGCTGTTGGCAATAATAATCGTGTGGCATTTGGGCAAACGGTTTGGAAACCCAATTGCTTACTACGAAGAACAGGAACGGGAAGAAAACGAACATGTACACGCACTTACACGGCTATATTTGAAAACAAGGAGACGAGACTAATGACAGTTACAGACCTATCCGGCAGCATAAAAGAGCGGCTTAACAGCCGGATTTTAAACCAAGAAAGTTTAACCGACATGGCACTTACAGCCATGTTCGCAGGGGGGCACGTGCTAATTGAGGGTGTACCCGGCCTTGCAAAAACTCTTTGGGCAAAATCCATGGCGCAGCTGTTAAACGTAGAGTACAAGCGTATGCAGTTTACGTCCGACATAATGCCGTCGGATATTTTGGGTACAAAGGTGTTTAACCAGCGCACATCGGAATTTGAGTTGCGCAAAGGGCCATTGTTTACCCAACTGTTTTTGGCAGACGAAATAAACCGCACCCCGCCCAAGACACAATCTGCCCTTTTGGAAGTAATGGAAGAACGCGCAATAACAATAGACGGGCAAACACACCGCCTGAAGGAGCCTTTTTTTGTAATGGCAACCCAAAACCCGCTGGAATACGAAGGCACTTATCCTCTGCCGGAAGCCCTGACAGACCGCTTTATGATGAAAATAAACATCACCTACCCCGGCGTAGCGGCAGAAAAACAAATGCTGCAGATGTACCATGAAGGGTTTACATCCGGCAAACTGGAGGATATGTCGCCCGTATGTTCGGCAGCGGATATTGCCCAAGCGCGGGAAGAAATTCAAGACGTGGCAGTGGAAGACGGGGTCTTTAATTACATTGTCAGCGTGGTAGAGACAACACGGCGTGTAGGCGCAGTTATGTACGGCAGCAGCCCCCGGGGCAGTGTTGCGTTGCTGTTGGCATCTAAAGCATACGCCGCACTGCAAGGGCGCGACTTTGTTATCCCCGACGATGTCCGCTACTTGGCAATGCCCGTTTTGCGCCACCGCCTAATGATAAAGCCCGAAGCGGAAATTGAAGGAATAACATCGGACCAAGTAATAGAAAGTATTTTGACTCAAGTTAAGGCTCCGCGGTAAAAGCTATGGGCATAACCAAAAACTATGTATATCTAACAGCCTTTGGCATTGTTTTCACACTGACCGCCTGGCCTTTCGGCTTCCACGGTTTTATTTTCCTGTTTTGGAACCTGCTGATTATGGGACTTTTGGTATTGGACGTATTCATAACCCCAAGCCCAAAGCACCTTATCGTGCGCCGTGCAGATGAATTAAAGCTGTATTTCAAGACAGAGAACACCGTGACATTTTACGTAAAAAACACCTATCGTCAGGGCCTAAAAATTGAAGGCAAGGACGAGAGACTGCGGCATTTTAACGTAGTTGGCCAAGACATGTCCCATTTTATAGAACCGGGCAAAGAGCAAGTATTCTCTTACAAAGTTATACCCGCAAAGCGCGGAAGCTTCGGCTCTAACAAGGTTTATCTCCGATACGCAGGCCTTATGGGGTTGTGTAAAAAATACGTGACAGTCCCCTGCCCTGCCACCTACAAAGTTTATCCAAACGTAAAAGATTTAAGTAAATATCGTCTTATGATGCAAAAGAGCCGCCTACTGCCAACCGGCGATAAAAGCTTGCGTCAATACGGCGCGGGGTTGGATTTTGAAAGCTTACGCACGTATGTAGAAGGTGACGATTATCGCAAAATAAACTGGGCGGCAACTGCCCGCGAAAATAAACTTATGGTCAACCAATATCAAATTGAGCGTGACCAGCCGGTATATATTTTATTGGACATAGGCCGCCCAATGAGCTACACGGTAAACGGCTTCAAAAAATTGGATTATTCCATAAACGCAGCACTAATTTTAAGCGACATTGTAAACCAGCAAGGTGACAAGGCAGGGCTTATGGTGTTCGACTCTAAAGTGCAGGCGCATATTTCCCCCGGGCAGGGTGCGCTGCACCGCAATACTCTTATGGAGACATTGTACAATGTAGCAGACAACCGCCAAACCGCCGACTATGAAGGCGCGTTCCGTACCCTGTGCGAGCAGCAGAAACGCCGCAGCTTGGTATTCATTTTTACAGATTTTGAAATTTTGGAAGAAGCGGAAGATTTAATTGCCCATATTGCCATTTTAAAACGGAGACACATACCCATCGTAGTTTTTATGGAAAACGAATCACTTACAGCCATGGCCGACGCACCGGATTCCGCTAAAATTTATGATAAAATGCTAAAGCTAACGGCACAGGAATTTCACAACGAGCGGCGGCAGATTATCCGCAAGCTGAACATGATGGGCATACCCAGCGTAGAAAGCACCGCAGAGCAGTTTACCGTATCGGCGGTTAACAGATACCTGCAGGCGAGGAGGAGTTAGTGTGAAAACCGTCACCGTCATAACCCCGGCCAACATAGAAGTTGAATACAAGCTTGCCGGAGTTGGTGCCCGCTTGGCCGCTCTTATAATTGATTCACTGCTTCAATTGCTGGCTGTTGCCCTATGCGCGCGCGTTTTGTTCGGCATTAACCGCCAAACCGGACATGGGGTACATTACAGCACAATTCTTGCAATTTTTTTGGTAGTCTCGTTTTTAATTTATTTTGGATACTTTATTGTTTGCGAAATGTTGATGAACGGGCAAACTGTTGGCAAGCGGATGTTTGGCCTTCGTGTTGTCCGCGACAACGGCCAGCCAATTGAATTTTCCCAATCGCTGCTGCGCGGCGTTATCCGTTCTACACTGGACATGATGTATGTAGGCCTGTTTGTTATTTTATTTTCCAAAAAACACAAACGCCTGGGCGATATGGCCGCAGGCACAATTGTGATAATAGAAAGATATAACACAGAATTTTTTGACCCTATGTTTGATACGCAAGATTTGGATTTTCCTGAGTTTTTACCACCACTTATGGACATGACAAAAGATGAGCGGGCAATTGTGGTTGACTGGCTGCGCCGCAGGGAAACGCTGCCTGACTATGGTATGGAAATTGGGGAAAAGTTGGCGGAGTATTTTGAGAGAAAAGATGGAGGAATGTAATGAACGACAGAACAAACGCAATAAAAGAAAACTGGAACAACATGGCAGAAAGATGGAATGATTTGAGAAGCGACAAAATAATAGACGGGATTATCAAAGACCCATATTCCATTTTCCGTCCACAGCTACAGGCAATGTTTAAGCAATTTGTAAGCGATTTCACAGGTAAACGGATATTGGTGCCTGCAAGCGGGGATAATCGGGAGGTTTTCGCCTTTCACTTGCTGGGCGCGAAGGTTACGTCTTCCGACTTATCCGAGAAACAGCTTGAATACTCTGCCAATGTGGCCAAACAAAACAATTGGGATATTGAATTTGTATGGGATAACCTTATGGAACTATCCAATACAAAATCCGGCGAGTACGACTTTGTATACGTTTCCAACGGGGTCATGTTTTGGATAGATGACCTTAAATCTATGTACAAAAATATTAACAGGGTATTAAAACCCGGCGGCTGCTACATGATGTATGATGGCCACCCTTTCATGTTCCCTTTTGATGCGGACAATACCAAAAGCCTTACATTACGGAAAGATTATGATTCAACAGGCCCTTTTGGAAAATTTGGCACATATACATGGCGGATGCAAGATATATTAAACGCCATGGTTTCGTCCGGGCTATGCCTTGCCCATATGGAAGAAATGAACGCCGAATACGGCACATTCTGGGTGGATTGGGATAAGGCAGATGCTATTTCGCAAGAGGAACTGGAGAGATTGTACGACAGCAAAACAAACCCGTTGTACTCGCTTCCGCAGGCAATTTCTATTTGCGCAAAAAAGGCACTGTAATTTTTTACCCCCTGATATCAGGGGGTGGTGGTATGAAGGAGGCAGTGTTGTGAAATGTACGTTAATGTATAAAAATATCCCTGTTGTAGATATGCAAATTGCCGAGGATATTGGGGTTATAATAGAAATAGGCACTGTACATGATTTTGCCCGGCTGCCAGTTGGTACTGTTGCTGCGTCCGGAAATGATAAAGGCAAAATTAGCCGTAAAACACTGAATGATTGGTGGGCAGGACGTTCTATCCCCGTAAGCCGTGATGGGCTTCAAGATATACTGTTTAGTGTTGGCGAAAAGCTAACTTCCATACTGCCTATAAAGTGTTACGGCCTTAGTTTGTCTGACCAATACTGGGTTTGCCCGGAAAACACCGGGCTAAAATGGAGTGACATAAATTTTTTTGAGAACGACTTTTCTAAAGACGTTGGTGAAATGCTGTTCGGCAAGATACCGGAGAGTTTAGAGTGCATGAATTTATTGTCACCGGACAATACATCTGATGGATGGCTCAAGAAAGACTTGGAATCGACCATGTCCCATACACGCTGACATTTGAAAATGATACACCTTACAGCCTGTGCGAAACCTTTATTACCCCGGAAACAGAACTTGTCCCTGCTTGGCGTGTTGTTGAAACAAGAAAGCGCAGCAACCATGATAACGGCCTTACACATTTGCTGCGCTGTGCAGAAGCTTTGAGTATGCCAAATATCCAACCGGCACTTGAAAAAATGCTTGTGCTAGACTACATTATTGCAAATACCGACCGCCACTATAACAATTTTGGCTTTGTCCGTAACGCCAATACTCTAAAATGGTGCGGCTTGGCCCCAATCTATGACAGCGGAACTTCCCTATGGCATGACACCCATGTGGGCAGTGTTCCCTGCAAAAGCAAGCCGTTCCGCGCCACACATGATGAACAAATCAAGTTGGTGCGTGATTTTTCGTGGTTTGACATCGATACACTGACAGGCATCGAAGACGAATGCACAGAAATTTTTTCCCGGTCTAAACACATAGATGAACAAAGGCAGGCCGCACTTGCCCAGGCAATTATGAACCGCACAAAAACCATTGGGTAGGCAAGGAAGGATTGATTCCTTATGAAACGCAAGTACTATCTGACAGTAGTCATTGCCATGGCCGCCATTTGCGGCATATCTCTATTTTTATGGTTTAGTCAACACCGCCCACAATCAGAAGCACATATACCGGGGGCAAATAAGCTACAGCGTGTCTTAACAATACGGGGCAGAGATTACCATGCACGCATTATCCGTCAAGCGGCGGCGGCAATGCAGGCAGACTGGGAAAAGCGAAACATGCCATATGAGTTTTACGCGGAAATAGAGTATTACGGCCTGGGCAGTTTGTTTGATGACAATACTCGCTTCCAAACCGGACTTATGGCAGGTGTAGCTCAAGACATATTTATGTTTGATCCTTTCTTGCACTGTTTTCACGCATTAATTAATTCCGGGTTTTTGCAAGATATTTACCCGTTAATAGACGCATGCCCCACTACGGGGCGGGACAGTTTTTATGCCAATGCGCTGGATGCATTTGCAATTAACGGCGGTTTATACATACTTCCTACAAGCTTTGGCATTAACTACGTTGGGGTTAATGTAAACCTGCCGGAGGAATTTCTAAGCCGTTTTACACAAAAATACACTGTAACACTCCGGGAAATGATAGAATTTTATTTAGATTTGAAGCATTACCACGGTAACGAATTTGGCCATTTTAAAATAATCGCCGGTTGTGGACATATGACACACCACAACCGTGTATTGCAAACATTTTTTAATGATTATGTAGACTTTAACACACGTACCGCGGACCTTATGAATCCGGGGTTTATGGAATTATTGGAACTGCTGGGCAGGCTTGGCCCGCAGCAGTTTCCTTACACACTAAATTGGCTTATTGGCGGTGAAGATTTACAGGAATGGGAACAATCCTTTATATTTCATACTGTGGGCAGGGGCTTAGGGCCATTTACCGCACTGTTTGAACCGGTTGCACCAAGCTTTATCCATTATATCCCACTTGTGGACGAACAAGGGCGGTTATTAATAGACACCCCGGGTGAACAAGGGCAAGTATGGTCCGGCATTTGTATTTCCACACGTGCAGACGGGGCTTTGGCATGGGAATTTACTACCCACCTGATTTACGCCTTCGCAAACCCAATTCCGCCACA
>WQTQ01000187.1 GCA_009786175.1 Bacillota bacterium
GAGCCGTAAGGCGAAGCAATCCAGCGACTTAAAACTTGCCTAAAGTCACTGGATTGCTTCGCCTTACGGCTCGCAAAACCTACCTAAAAAACATATCCAGCTCCCGCTGCATTTGTTCATAAAAATATATGACGGCCTCTTGGGGTGTGCGGTTAACCCACCATGTAACATCCGGGTGTGGCCGGGGCGATAAATTTTGTGTAATTTCGCTTAATATTTCCGCAAATTGTGGCACGTTAACACCCAAATCTAACTGCATGGTTTCCCGTGCGTTAAGCTGGCGTATGGCATTATCCCCGGTTAGTGTAATCATATTCCACCAAGGGACAGGGGTATCGGCTATTCTTTCCGGTTCGTGGCCTGCCCAGGAAAAATACTCTTCCATCACCATAATAAGCTGTGACGGCTGCCATGGCGAACTTTGGGACAGTACAAGCCCTTCGCTCCAGCCCCCAAGCCACGTATTGCCCGACGTATTGGACGGGCCGGTCGGTAACGGAATAACAGCAAACTCGTGAGGTATGTCAAAACGCCCGCCCCGGTACTGTGAAGCCCACATAGCCCCCGATATAAACGCGGCATTGCCATCTGCAATGGACCACCATTCTGTAAAAATGCCAAAGTTGCCACCTCCCGAGGGGCTCCACCTTTGGTTTGGCCTTAAAAGCCTTTCATGCAATACGGTTTCTACAAAAGCCATTGCTTCTATGGTATTTGGGTGATCCAGCCCAAAATTTAAACTGTCTGTTGTAAGCATTCCGTCGTTGGCACCGATAAAGGCAAGCAGCAGTTCTTCCGGCTGGCCCACAATTCCCCATTGGTCTGTTGTCCCGTCGCCTGTGGTGTCACGGGTTACAAGGCGCATTATTTCCAGCATGGCATCCCATGTCCATTGTCCGTTGTAATAAAGTTCCACAGGATTTTGCCCGCCGGAAGCGTAAATCAAGTCCAAATTAACCCCCAGGGTAAAAGGCACGGTGTTTATCTCCCTGGAATTAAACGCCCATGTGTGGCCAAGGCCTTCTGCCGTAAAGTGGCTGTATATTTGCAGGCCCAGCAGATCCGAACCGGGCAGGTCGATAATATCCAGCGGCTGTATCCAATTGTTAACCGCGGCTTCAAGAACTAAATTGGGACATGCCATTACAATATCCGCAAATGGGTTACCGGCGGCCACGGTTGTACGCAATTGGTGTCTAAGCTGGACAGGCCCTCTTACCATAACTTGTTCGATAGTAAAATTAAACTCCCGCTCTACGCGGCGGGCGTTGTCCCAAATCATTCTGTCCCTAACGTAATTGTCGGAAGCAGCCGGGTCCGGCTCGCTAAAAGCGGAAGGCAGCACTGTAAACGGAATGGCACCTATCTGCACTACGTTACCTTGCCACCGCTGCTCAATATGGCCCACTGTAATTACCCTGCCGTTTAAGTTAACGGGCTGATGAATACCGCGGCTGCCCGGCTGCCAATGCGCCTCTCCTTCGTCATAGCCTTCGAAATACTGCCGTGGCGGCGGAGGCGGTGCGTTGTCGTCGAAAGGTGTTTCCGGCGGGGTTGTGTTACCGGAGCAGGCTGTTATTACCAATAACACAATAATTAACAGGGCGGGTAAACTTATGATTTTGGTTTTCACTTTTCTTCCTCCTCGTACTCCCCTGATGCCATAAAGTTAAGACCAAACACGTCATCCCGAACTTGATTCGGAATCTAGCCATTATAGATTTAGCAATTTTACGCCGCTCATTCAACAAAGCCTGCGCTTCATCATGCCGTGCTTTTGTGCGTAACCGTTCCGCTTCTACAGCTTGTGACATTTCCGGCACCTCCAATGCGCTAAATTCCTCTAATTCTTCTTCGGTTTCCGTTGTGTTGGGACTTAAAATATCCGCGCTTACCCCCTGATATAACAATTCGGTTTTGTGCCAAAAGAATTTGTTGAATTATACAATACTTAGTGCGTGTTCACAATGGTCGAATTACACATAAAATAGGAGATTTTGCAACGGATTTTCTCTGTAAACTTTTCCACACAAAATATTGTGTGAAGCGTCACTTTATGCTAAGGTTTAGCAGTAAATGGCAATAAATTTATTTGTGGAAGAGGTGCGGTAGATGGCTTGCTCTAAAGAAACGAATAATTTTGTAAAATGGTTGTTTGGCAACGACCCGAATTATGACATGGATGTAAGAGGGTCGAATCTTTTTAAGGTTGGTGCAACAGATGATCTGACTAAGTTTCGGTTTGAATTTATTCCTTTAGAAAAAGGAAAGGCTGATTTAACACACAATAAATTAACAGGCCGTATTATGTTTTCGCAACAGTGTGATGCTACAGCTTGCAGTGTAGGATTGATAATGGATGTAGATTCTACCGGAACTAAAAATCGTGAATATAAAGGTTTTTCCGTGATTTCAAATCACGTAATAGATGGCTCAAGCAACAGAAGACCATTGTGTTGGATTTTTCTATTTTCAAAACGTAAAGATTTTTCGGAACGCAAAGATTTTGGAGAATTTTTGATTGTAAACCTAGATATTAGTAAAAGGCGAGACATTTATATTTGCCATGCGCTAACAATGGACAGCCAATTGTTTAACCCTCATATGTATAAATTTTTGATGTTTCGTGATACAGCAGAAACATTTATTAGTGCTAAAGACAAAGATTTTAGTGCTTATATACATCTAAACCCAAGGAATATCATTTTGAAAAAAAAATATACCAGAGATATATTAATTGCTCTAAAAGATAATGCTGGGATAGGTAACCCCGAAAAAAGTACCTATGACTCAGGAATTCGGTCAAGTATAAAAGTTGGTGTTACAGAACCAGAAAATTACTTCAAGTTTGGCGAACCTGATAAAGGTTCAAAAAAGTACTTTGGTATAGTTGAAAGAAGAAAAAGATATGTAAAACTTGAAATTGTAGAGCCGAAAATTATTGGGTTTAAAGGTGAAGACAGAGATTCTCAGCTATTTGCACTATTGCTTTCTTGGTTACGTGGGCAAGAAGAGGTTGATGATCGAGAGAACAAGTATGTGCATAGAGGAATATCGCATAGAAATACTTTTATTGATGACGGAAGAAATGACGAAATAAATTTTTTACTAGAAGATTATAAAAAAATGCGACTCTGTGTATGTTCTAGGCGTAAGCGGATTAATGTGCATTGTATGCGAAGTCGTAAGTTAAATTTACATTATCAACGAAAATGGAAGTTGATTTTGCGTTATAGACAAAGGCAGATTCATGCCCTTAAGTCTTTCTTAAAACATAGTAGCAATTCCAATACAGACAGTAAAAAAATTCAAAGAGCAGTAATTGATCGTGAATGTTACAAGTTGTATCCTAAAGAGAATCACGTTTTACTGGATTTCTTTCAACATCATTTTGGTGAAATGCCTTTCTATAAATATAGTTTCAATGAATCACCGATACTTTTTCCAAAGGGAGCGGATAAAGTTACTTTTTTTATTGCTAACTTAAATATGGTCGAAGATGAGACAGAAATACAAAGAGGTATTTTGACATTTACAAAAGGCTATGATGGAGTATGTCATGCCATGCTTAAATTAGATAGGTCAACACAGGGTTACTCAATAGAGAGTAAGGGGTTTGTAATTGTCACCAACCCTGGCAGTGCAGAAAAAACTGATTGTTGGGTTTTTCTGAAGACAGAAAAAACCCTTAGTAATGATATGAAAATAATTTATGATGTAGATGACAAAAAAACGGCTCCTATAAATTCAACTATACAATGTCTAAGTTTTTCACTATATCCTACAGATGCTGGCAATAGTCCCCAGTTTTCTGCAAGGGTTGCAGAGAGTATGACAATTCGAGCTAAGGACGGCTTTCCTATTATGTATCGTTTATTGTTGTCTAAGGAAAAAATATCTGACAAAAATATATTCACTTATTTTTATCCGTTTATTCGCATGATGCCATCGGAAATTTATATTGAGAGAAGATTCTATGCGGACATTATTAAATACCTAGAAAACTGCATAGCAACAGCTAAAAACCCGAATGCAGTGCAGATACACAATAACCCCGGCAGTAAATCTGTATATAGAAATATCGAAGAGCATTTTCTTAAAGCGCGTGGAAGTAAGCTAAGCCCGGAAGACGCTGCAATATTGCTAGAAATGCTAAACCCTTCATCCGACACACCGCTGGGGTTTAAATGTGCTGATTCGAATCCCGAAAATGACCCACGGGAAGGGGAAGTATACACAGAAATTAAATTTGACCCACCTGGCAAGTTTGACCCAACCAATGATGAGCATAAAGAGGTCATAAAAATATTACTATGGCTTAGAGGAATGGATCCGGGGAAGAAACAACAAAGAGCAATTTCGGCCATAAGAAGTCATACTCCAAAACAGAGGCATATTGATGTGGAAAATTTGTATAGGTGGGTGAATGAGGATGAGTGAAATTAAGCCGAGTGTACCGGCCAATAAAGAAATTGACCCAAGGTCTGAATTTCATTGTAAACGTTTTGACCCTATGACAGACTTGCCCGATCATATATGTGACATAGGCCTTAAAAAACATGTAGACGCACTAACAGATTACATTGAAAATAGTGCGACACCAAAATCGTTAGCTTTACACGGTGGATGGGGCACTGGTAAAACAGCAGTAATAAAAGAGTTAGTTAAAAAATGGAAGTCGGATGAAAAGCCTGAAAAGAAAGAAATATTTACAATTGAGTTAAATGCTTGGGAGTTATCGCAATTTGGCCATAGCGATAATTTGCCTGCTATTTTAGCTGACTCTGTAATCCAAAAAATAATTGATAAGAGGTCAGGCGAGGATGACAATAGAACAAGAAGAAAGAGAATAATTTGGAGTATTGTCTATTTTCATGTTATCTTAATTTTCATGATATGTACGCTTTTATACGTAGAATATGCAAAACCTTTTGTCATCATAGCTTTGTCTATCTATTTTTTTGTATTTTTCCTGTTTATTATTCACCTTTTGTTTAGAACAAAAGCAGAAAAAATGAATAAAAAAGGTCATATATTAAATCATGCAAAAAAACTTGTTCCATTAGTAGCAGTCGTTTCAGAAAGACTGGTTGGCTCTGTTGCTATTAATAATTTTAGCGCAGCATATAAAGATTCGATAAATGAGCATTCAAAAAATCTGGAAGAACGAAAATCATTGCTTAAAACGGTAGTTAATGAATTATGTAACGAAAATATAGACAATAAATCAAATGAGGTTTCAGAGACATCGCCTATAGGTGCATATAAGAAAATCTGTATTTTTATTGATGATTTGGACCGTATTGCGCCAATTAAAGCCGTAGAAGTTTTAGAGGTTTTAAGCTTGTTTTTTAAGCTTGAAAACATTTTTTTTGTTATTGCCATTGATTACGAAAAAATATCCAAAGGTGTCGAAGAAAAATACGGCGATTATCTGAATATGAAAGAGAATCCTAAAATATTTTTTGAGAAAATATTCCAAGTTGAATTTGAAGTACCGGTAAAGCAATATAATGTTCATCTTTTGCTGACTGCAGGTTTAAACAAGATATTTAATAAGAATGTGGAAGAAGAATGTGTAGAGTGTCGTTTAGCAAAGAATGAAAAATGCAATAAAATTGATTGTTACGAAGCCTATAGGAAACTCATAGAAGCTTCTACTTTGAAAAATCCAAGGGCGATAAAACGCTTACTAAACTTCTATAAGTTATCTACACTTATAAAAAAATCAATGCTAGACACTGCACTTTATGATGAAAATCATATTAAAATAACTCGTATCGTAATTTTTGCAGACCTATGCATGCAATCGTTTGAAAAATTTTATAGTTTTTTAATGGAGGTGCATAGCTGTGGCTATACAATTGATTTGAAATACATAAAAATTTTCAGGTCAGCCAATGAAGTGCGTTATTTATATGATAAACACGAAGTAGACATAACAGAGGAAGAGGTTAAAAGAATACAAAACTTTGTGTCTGTTTTCATTGAGATTCTAGATAATGACAGCAATGAAGAAAAGCAAACCATAAATAAAAACTTGAAAGAGTTGTATGACGGTGGCTCTGTTATGATAACGCCCAAAACCCCTTACCAAAATGTTTTCTCTGATGACTTGTTTACCGATTCACAAGTTATTCGCTTTAATGGGCGAGAATACAGCAAACTGGAAAATAATCTTAGTGGCCTAGCCATAGAGATGATAAAGACGGCTGCTAAATATGTTGAAACCCCGGTAAATGGTGAGAATGTTGACAAAAGGTTAAAAAAACTGCGCAAAAAAATAAAAGATGTGGATTTTGAGTACAAAGAGAAGCTCAAAGTAATTGTGCTTAAAATAAAAATAGACAATAGGCCATCTTATTATCAATTGTACTACTATATAAGCAATGATGAACTTATAAAAATGGATGGTAAGGAATACGTAATAATCAAAGGCTGGGGGACAAAACAAATACACCAACTTAACAGGGCTTTGAAAGACGAACTCGACAAGGCCTTCGACGAAGGACTAATAAATTCCCCAATCGAATTCCTTCCACCAACAAGAGGCTAGGCAACACAAAGCCCTACCCTCTACTCCTACCCCCTGATATCAGGGGGTAGCACTCAATGGCGCATTTATCGCCGCAGCAAGGTGATGTTAATGGACAAACCCATAATAAACTTAGGTATCCTGGCCCATGTAGACGCGGGAAAAACCACCACAGTAGAGCAAATGCTGTATAATTTCGGCGGTTTGCGCTCTCTTGGCTCTGTGGATAAGGGCAACACTCAAACAGACTTTTTACCCATAGAGCAGCAGCGGGGCATTTCCGTTGCCACGGCGTCTGTATCTTTGGAAACGTCAACCCATAAAATAAATATCATAGACACACCGGGGCATATGGATTTTACCGGGGAAGTAGAGCGGGCACTGTCTGTATTGGACGGTGTGGTTCTTGTTGTGTCTGCCGCAGAGGGCATTCAGTCCCAAACAGAGCGGTTTTGGAAGGCAATAAGGGAAATGGAAATACCGACAGTAATTTTTTTAAACAAAGTTGACCGTATGGGGTGCGACCCGTCAGCCGTTTTGCAGACACTGCAGGCCGGGTTCAGCCCAAAGATAATCCCGGTAAATACGTATAAAAATGCCGGGGATGTAAGCGTAACTGTGGAACCATGCCCCGTTTCCGAAGACAGCCTATTGGAATTGTGCGAAAATGACGATGCATTGGCGGCTATATACTTGGAAAGTGGCAGCGCGCCAACCGAAAATATCAATATAAGCTTGGCCCGCCAAACAAAAGAATGTACGGCTTTCCCGTTGGTATATGGGGCGGCTGCGCTTGGCGTTGGCATTTCGCAGCTAATGGAAGCAATTGAAACATATTTACCGGCTAACATTCCCGCACCGGCAGGGGAATTGGCCGGTATTATTTATAAAATCGAACATGACAAAACTGCGGGCAAAATTGCCCATGTGCGGCTGTTTGAAGGTACGGTGCAAAACCGCGACAGTGTTTCAATTTTCCGCCCGGGGCATGAACCGTTTCAGGAAAAAGTTACGCAAATTCGTAAATTATCAGGCTCTAAGCGGGAAGATGTGGGCCTTGCCTACGGCAACGAAATTGCCGCCATTTGCGGTATGACCGGCGCGAAAGCCGGGGACATGCTTGGGCAGCTTCTAAACCGCCGCTACAGTAAAATTGCCACGCCGTTGTTTTCTGTTCAAGTTTTTGGCCCGGAAGGCAAAGAAAGCCAGCTTATACAGGCAATCTCGGAACTTTCTGACGAAGACCCGCTGATGGATTATTCCTGGAACTACGAAGAGCGGGAGCTTGTAATACGCACAATGGGCAAAATTCAACTGGAAATCTTGGAGTATCTGCTGCTGGAGCGGTATGGGATGGCCGTGCAATTTTCCACCCCATCTGTAATTTACAAAGAAACCGTAGCCGCACAAGGCATAGGCCACGAAAGTTACACCATGCCAAAGCCATGCTGGGCAATTTTAACGCTGCAAGTGGACCCGCTTCCCCGTGGCAGCGGTTTCCAATATAAGTCTGCCACCCACAAAAGCGTGCTGCAGGACAGGTACCAGAACCACATAGAGATTGCCACGGCAGAGGCGGTTAAACAAGGGCGGCTTGGCTGGGAAGCCACAGATTTGCTTTTCACATTAATCGACGGGGAAAGCCATATTTTCCACACCCACCCGATGGATTTTTTCCTGGCAACGCCAATCGCTGTGATGCGGGCGTTAGAAAATGCCGGTTCTGTTTTGCTGGAACCGCTGGTTAAATTTAGGCTAACTGCTGCGGAAGACCTGTCCGGCAAGCTTATCGGCGACATTATAAAAATGCGGGGCGAGTTTGACAGTCCGGTTATAAAAGACGGCAAGTTGGAAATGGAGGCAATTGTGCCTGTGGCCACGTCTATGGACTATTCTATCCGGTTTTCGTCATTAACTTCCGGCCGCGGCATTATTAAGTCGGACTTTTACGGATATGTACAATGCCCGTTAGAGCTTGGTGCAACCGCAAAGCGAAGGGGTATAGACCCGTTGCACAGGGACAAATGGATTCTTTATAAACGCGGTGCGTTGAATTGAAAATAATCCTTCCCCATAACTTCATATTGCTATATAATAGATTTCTACAAATGAAAACAGAATAGAGGAGGCAATATATGCTCTGGGTAAAAGAAAGCATTTCGGAAGTAACAGGAAAGTTACGCACAGACGATGTTTTAGGTCTTACCGATTCGGAAGCTGAAATTCGGCTGCAGGAATACGGGCGAAACGAATTTGATGAAGAGAAAAAAGAAACCGTTCTCAGAAAAATCCTTCATCACCTTTTGGAAATTCCCACGATGATTCTAATTGCCGCTACTCTTATTGCAGCATATACGGCAATTTTCCACCCGCCGGATACAATAGGCCGGGGCTGGCCAAAAGTTATTGTAATTTTAAGCATTGTAATAATTAATGTGTGCTTGGGCATTTTGCAGGAAAATAAGGCGGAAAAAGCCTTGGAAGCACTTAAAAAAATGAATACATTTAAAACCACGGTTATCCGGGGCGGCGCGAAGCAAATTATAGACGCAAGCGAACTTGTACCCGGTGACATTATTGAACTTACCGCCGGTGACGTAATAACCGCAGATGCCCGCCTGATTGAAGCAAGCAGCTTGCAAACCGACGAGTCTGCCCTTACAGGCGAAAGCCAGCCCGTGGAAAAAGACCCCTTAGCAGAAATAAGCGAGGATGTACCCCTTGGCGACAGGCTTAACATGGTTTATTCCGGCTGCCTGGTAACAAACGGACGCGCTACAGCAGTGGTTGTGGAAACGGCCATGGAAACAGAAATGGGTAAAATTGCCCGTTTGCTTAATACCGCACAAAAACTTAAAACGCCGCTGCAATTGCGTTTACAGCAGCTGGCGAAGCGCATTTCTGTTATTGCGTTGGCGGCCGGTGTACTTATGTTTGCCTTTGCATGGTTTGTGCATAGCAATAATCCTGTTACAGGTTCCCCGCGAGAGTTTGTAGACGCGCTGATATTGGCGGTTGCCCTTGGTGTAGCGGCAGTACCGGAAACTCTACCCATTATAGTTACCATGGTTCTGTCTTACGGCGTGTTTAATATGGTTAACAAAAATACTATTATCAGAAAAATACCCGCTGTGGAAACCGTGGGCAATACTTCTGTAATATGTTCCGATAAAACAGGCACTCTTACCATGAACAAAATGAAAATCCGCAAACTGTGGCATGTGGCTTACGACCCTGTAAATGTAAAGGACGGCCTGAACCAGGACGAGCGGTACATGGTAGAGCTTCTGGCATCTTGCAGTAACGCTACAGTAGAGATACATGCCGACGAAGACGAGCGGGTTATCGGCGACCCTACAGAAATTGCTATTATCCGCCTGCTTCACGACTTGGGGCTTACCCGTGTAGATGCAGAGCGTGAATATCCGCGCGAATACGAGCTTCCTTTTGACTCCGGGCGTAAACGTATGACAACAATGCACCGGATAGAAGGCGGCCACCTGGTTGTTACAAAGGGTGCGTTCGACCGTATCCCGGTAAACTGGGACCCCGGGCTGTTGGAAGAGGCCACTCAAATTCATGATTCCTTTGCAGAACAGGCATTGCGCGTAATTGCCATCAGTTTCAAAATGTATGTGGACAAGCCCATAGACCTAAGTGAAGAAGCCTTGGAAAGTGACCAGAACTTCCTAGGGCTTATCGGTATGATTGACCCGCCCCGCCCGGAAAGCGCGGAAGCCGTTGCAATGGCAAAAGAAGCGGGTATTAAAACTGTAATGATAACCGGTGACCATATTGTTACCGCCAAAGCTATAGCCGAAGAAATTGGCATAATGGAAAAAGGCGACGTTGCCCTTACCGGTACAGACCTTAACCATATGACTGAAGAAGAGCTGTTCGAAAGCGTTAGAACGGTTTCCGTTTACGCCCGTGTAAGCCCGGAAGATAAAATCCGCATCGTACAGGCATGGGCATCCCATGGGGAAGTTGTTGCCATGACAGGCGACGGCGTAAACGACGCACCGGCACTAAAAGCCGCAGACGTTGGCGTGGCAATGGGTATTACCGGTACGGAAGTATCCAAAAACGCTGCAGATATGGTCATTACCGACGATAATTTTGCCACTATTGTAGACGCAATTTCCGTTGGCCGCGCATCTTACGACAATATCAGAAAGACAATCGCCTTCTTGCTAAGCGTAAACTTTGCGGAAATTTTCATATTGCTGGCGGGTATGCTTATAGTTGGCGTTTCGCCGCTGCTGGCACTGCAAATACTTTTGATTAACGTAGTTTCTGACGGTATACCCGGCTTCTTCATGGCTTTCGAAAAACCGGAGCAAGGCGTAATGAAGCGCAAACCGCTGCCTAAAAACGCAGGTATTTTTACCGCGGGCCTTGGGACGCAAATTGCCCGCGGTGCGGTAAGTTTTTCTGTATTAACACTGGGCGCGTTTTTACTTGGTGCCTACGTGCTTCCCGCCCCAAGCGGCTTTGTACCTTCACCAAACGGGGCCCATTTTGGGATAGGCATTACAATGGCTTTTGTGGTGCTAAGCTGGGCATCTGTAATAAATATTTTTAATGTGCGCAGTACACAATCAATTTTGCACGACAGTCCGCTTAATAATAGAGGAATGCTGTATGCGGCCATAGGTACAATTCTGTTTACCCTTTTTGTCGCGCTTGTACCGCCAATTGCAGAAATTTTTGATATAGTAACGGGGTTGCGCTGGTACCATTGGCTAATCATGGTTGTTTTCGCGCTGCTGCAGCTGGTAGTTGGTGAATTGCACAAACGTTACTTTGTAGGAAGAATAAACTTTGACATAAGGCACCTTACAAATATTTTTAGGAGGAGGAACTAATGGAAACACGTTGGGAAATGTTAACACCGCCGGACTTTAAGAAACTTGCCGCAGAACACAAGATTTGCGTATTGCCAATAGGCTCCCTAGAGCGGCATGGGGAACACCTGCCCTTTGGTACAGACGCGCTGGTTGCCCACGCCATTGCGGTGGGTGCTTCAAAAATTGAACCATGTGTAGTTTTTCCGCCCTATTGGTTTGGGCAAGTACACGAAGCCGCCTGTTTTACCGGCACCGTAAACTTCCCCACAGCCATGTCCCTTCAAATACTGGAAACCCTACTGGACCAAATTGCCCACAACGGCTTCGAAAAAATAGTCATCCTTAACGGACACGGCGGGAACAGCCACATGCTGGAGTATTTTGCCATGTCTCAACTGGACAGGAAAGTAAACTACACACTGTATGTAACAAGCGGCTTTAGGGGCAAGCACCAAAAAGCCGTAGAAAGTATTTGGGAAACAGGCGGCGGCCACGCTTGCGAACAGGAAACAAGCATGGTTATGGCTGTAGCCCCACATGCGGTAAAAATGGAATACCAATGCTTCCAAGAGCCGGTTACACCAAAGGTAGACCTTTCCCACCTGGAAGGCGTAAGTACAGGCTTGTGGTGGTATGCTATGTATCCGGAAAATATCGTGGGAGCCCCTTCCAAAGCCACGGCGGAAAAAGGCCTGAAAGCACTTGAAGCATCTGTTTTAGACGTTGCCGACAGGCTGAAAGCCATTAAAGCGGACACTACAGTGCCAATGCTGCAAAAAGAATTTTACGACAGGTTTGATAAAGTAAAAGACGGGGTGTAATTTGTATGAAATAGCCCCGAAAACACAAAACCAGGCTGTTTGATGCCCGAAAAGACAGCCTGGTTTTGCGTTTTCTTACCCTTACAAGGCAATTTGTTTCATATCAATCAAAATCGTAAAACGGGAACACAATACTTGGCAGTTTGCAGTAAAACTCGAATCCGAGTTTTTCGGCTAACGTGCGGGATACTGTGTTCGTGTGCTGGGTACTCCATGCGGGGGTCAATTCATTTCTTATGCACTCGTCAATATACGCCCGGGCAGCAATTGTGGCAAGTCCCTTTCTGCGTTCTTCTTGTACATAAGTTCGAATAGCTATTTCGTGGTAATGCTCGTGTACGTATGCTGAAAAGCATACGGCTACGGCTTTATTGTCCTTTATTATGCAGTAGCCAAAACCGTTTTTCAGGAATTTATCTTCAGACATCCAAAAACCCCGGATGTCTTTTTGTAATATTTTACTTGTGTCGTTTGTAATGGTGTCCTTGCTTATTTTTTCAATTACATATCCGTCCGGTAATGCAATTTGCCGTTCCTTTGATAAAAGATAACGCTCTTTGTTGAATGTAAACATGTAGTCGCAGTTGTCTGTGCCGTACTTTGCCAAGTCTCGCTGTTGGAACACTTTGTTAAGCGCGTACAGCCAACCCTTGTCGTACACCAGTGTTTCAAAATATGAGTTAGGGCCAACCAGCTCTTTGCTTAACGGGGCAATTGTTGTGTCGATAAAATCGTTTAGCGAACCGAGGAAAGCGGCATTACCGCTGTCCCCTACAAAGAAAGAGGCGTTGCCAATTACCCATACAAAAGCGGTTTTGGGGGCATTAATGTCATCAACAAAAATTTTGCCCGCATTATTGCCGGATAATACGCTTAACATAAGCACTTTTGTTTCATGTTTACCGGTTACAAGGGGGTATACCTTTTTGTAGTCTGCCTGCTGTAATTCAAATATCATACTCGTCTCCAATAATGTAAAGATTTTTTACTGTTCCAGTATGCACATGTACATGAATGAAAGCAAGATAAAAAATGATTATAACCAAAATATAAAGCACTACACCGGAAAAAGCCTCCATGCTTTACGAAGTCACCACCATCGGGGCCGCGCCTTCCTGCACTTTCAACTCTTTACAGTTACGAACGCTTATATGCGGTACCAAGCGGTGGTTTGTGCCATATAGATTTTCAACATCACTTGGGGCGGTTACTTCCAGCTTATCAATACCCTCAACCACAGCATGGAAATTAGGGGTAATTTTATCCGGCTTAACACTATGTGCAGCAGGGCAGTACCCGTTAACCGGGTATTGCTGCCATAGGGAAAATCCTTTGCCGCTTTCTGTGTGTAAGCCCCGTAATGTAAGCTCGGACGTGAAAACATACGGGTGTTCTGCCGTATGGTCAAAGGTTTGCAGGTTTTCGTTCATGCCGCCGGATACATAAAAGATGCTTACGCCTTCGTAGTTTTGGGCAGGTTCCCCGTCGATAACCATAAGGTTTTCGATTGTAACGCGGTCGGGTAGGGAACAAGTGTAGCCAAAATCGCATCCGCCGGGGTTGTGGCCTGTAATTACGTAGTACTTACCTTTTGGGATGCCCACTGTGCCCATGGCAGGGTACCATTTGACATTGCGTATTACAAGGTCACCGTCCCAGCTACTGCCGTAATCCTGGCGAAATTCCACAACATCCCGGCAAAAGGTGCTTACATTTTCTATCAGCAAAAGTCCCTTGCCAATTGCTTTAATGCCCATCCAACCGATTGTGCTGTTTTTTACCGTAAGGTTTGTTACACCCATGTGGGCGTCTACCCGTGACAGTACGCACCCGTCAATTACAATGTCTTTGCAGTAATTAGAACCGAAAATACCCCATAGAGTGGTGTCTAAAATATTGTCCTGTTTGCAGTTGATAAAATTTATGCCAATGCTGCGGTACAAGGAAATATCATAACTTCCCATGGTTACGGATGTGCCCGCGCTTCCAATAGTTTCATATGTTTTGTGGCCGGTCAGGTGGCAATTTTTAAACGTTACGTATGCACAATCGGAAGCAGAGATAAACGCGCCGTAAGGCGCACCGTGGTCCAGCTCGCCTGTTACTTTGTGTACCGCGCCGTCTACAACAACGTTAGAGCGGGTAATTTTTATTCCGCGGTCATAGTAAGTGTATTTCGAATCTGCCCAGTTGGCAATGGTTGTAAACACGCCGCCTTTTACCGTAAGAACCCGCTTGTCTATTGGGTGGGCGGTAAGGGAGGTTATCTGGTCAAAGTCCCAAATTACAGGGGTTAGCAGCGCGCCGGATTTATCTAAAATAAAGCAGTCTGTTTGTGCCTGGCCTTGGTCCTGGTTTGGCCCCCGGCGGACAAACTGCCTTTTATTTTCGTTAACGGCTGTCACAAAAAGATTTTGCGCAATTTTCTCCTTGGTTTTTAGTACGCGCTGAGTCTTTCTTATAGATGGCACATCCAGTTGGAAAGGGGCATAAGCAGAGCGCACCTCGAAAATATTGTGGTGGCGGTTTTCTACGGTTACTGCCGAATCGTCTATGATAAACTGGGCGGTATTCCAATCCGTATCTGTCATGATAATTGCCGTGCTCGTATTATTGCCGATGTAATAAACACTTGTTGGTTTGGCTATTACAGGCAGACCATGACGGTTTGCGTATGCATGGGCCTCTTTAATGGCCGTAAAATCGTCGGTTGTTGCATCGCCAACGGCACCAAAATCTTCGTAGTATACGGCATATTCGTTCTTTTTATTCATAACATCACCTTGTCTATATGTAAACGAGAGTCGCCAATACGGGCCACTCTCGTTTCATTTGTCTTATTCTTTTATTCTTCTGTTACAGTTTCAACTTGAATGGCGGGCCTGCTATTTTTCCGGCGCAGGTAAAATTTCAGCAATTCAACCAAGCCAAGCTGCATTAGGGCAAGAATAGCCACAGCCACCCAGTGCCGTCCGGTAATTGGAACAACGTCAAATATACTTGCCAAAGGTGTCCACAGGGCCACAAAAGCGGTTACAAATACCAAGCATATTACAGAGTAGAAAACGCCTTTGTTAGACAAAAACCCGGCTTTAAAAATGGATTGCTGCGTACGAGTATTAAATGTATCTATCGTAGAGGCCCAGGCCAATGTTATAAACGCCATTGTAACACCTATGGCAAAATGACCGCCATACCTTAGGGCGTTTATAGAAAACCTGCCGTCTATAGGCACAAAATAATATGAATACTCAAAACCCGTCGGCGGGGTTAGTACGTATGACCCCAGTACAAAAGCGGCTAAAGTCAGCAAGGAGAATGTAACGGCGCGGACGGCAATAAAAGTACCTACGTTTTGGGCAAAAACCCCGGAACCCTTCGGAAGGGGTTTCCGCTTCATGGTATCCGGTTCGGGCATTTCGAAGGCAAGGAAGAAGCCGGGGATACCGTCGGCGATTACGTTAATAAAGAGAATTTGCAGCGCGGTAATGGTTGTTCTGCCAATTACCAGCATACCAAACAGCAGTACAAAAATTTCCGCAAAGTTAACACCCAGCAAGAATTGTATTGTCTTGCGGATATTGTCGTAGGAAGTACGGCCTTCCGCAATGGCATCTACAATGGTGGCAAAGTTATCGTCTGTAATAACCATGTCCGCCGCGTTTTTGGAAACTTCTGTGCCGGTTATACCCATTGCCGCGCCAACATCGGCGGCTTTAAGAGCCGGGGCGTCGTTTACACCGTCACCTGTCATGGTTATAACCTCGTTGTGGGCGGCCCAGGCGTGTACAATGCGCAGTTTGTCTTCCGGGCTTACACGGGCGTAAACGGATATTCCCCGCACTTGAGAAACCAAGTCTATGTCGCTCATTGCGGCCAGTTCCGCGCCTGTAACGGCCCTGTCGCCATCTTCCAATATACCAATTTCTTTGGCAATGGCTTTGGCTGTGGCTATGTGGTCGCCGGTTATCATAACGGTTTTGATGCCTGCATCTTTGGCACGGGCAACTGCGTGTTTACTTTCCGGCCTTGGCGGGTCAATCATGCCCACCATTCCACGGAATTCTTGGTTGCTTTCCAGTGCCTCTTCGCTTAAATCTGTGGGCATTTCCGCAAATTTTTTAACGGAAATGGCAATTACGCGCAGTGCCTTTTCTGCAAAGGAATCGTGTATTTCCGTGGCCCGTTTCAAAAGCTCCGGGTCCCAATTTACGGGGATACGGTCGAACGCTCCTTTTGTTACGGCAATGTACCCTTCCTCTGTGCGGTGTACGGTGGTCATACGCTTACGTCCGGAATCAAAAGGCAGTTCATGTATCCGCGGGTATGCCCGCTCTGCTTCTACCCTGTCCATTCCCAGGTTGTGAAGCAGGCGTATAATTGCTATTTCCGTAGGGTCGCCAATTACGTGCTCGTCTTCGTCGCCGCGTACTTCAATTGTGGCGTTACTGCAAGATGCCAAAAGGCCTATTAATTTTTTCTGGTCTTGGTTAAACTCGTCTTTTACGGTAATTGGGTTGTGGCCCACATGCCAAACCCGCTGGATTTTCATTTTGTTCATGGTAAGCGTACCTGTTTTGTCGGAACAAATAACAGATGTATTGCCCACGGTTTCTACGGCGGGTATTTTACGGATTATGGTTTTTTTGCTTACCATGTTAAACACGCCGTAGGAAAGTATCATTGTTACAATAATCGGCAG
>WQTQ01000188.1 GCA_009786175.1 Bacillota bacterium
ACCCATGCCAATGGCACACGCTGCGAACATTGCACAGGCGACGGGATTATTGTCACCAGCTTGCAATTTATGGCAGATATAGAAATGGTGTGCCCGGTTTGCAAGGGCGCGCGTTTTTCCGAAGAAGGGCTTGACGTTAAATGGAAGGGCAAAAGCATAGGTGATGTTTTGAATTTAACAGTAGAGGAAGCCCGGGAGTTTTTTAAAGAAATTAAGTATGTAAGCCACAAGCTAAGTATTATGGACGAGCTTGGGCTTGGGTACATGACACTTGGGCAAAGTTCAACAACACTTTCCGGCGGCGAAGCGCAGCGGGTAAAATTAGCGTGGGAGTTAGCCAAAATTAAGCGAGGCAGCCACAACTTATATATTTTGGACGAGCCTACAACCGGCCTACATGTGGCAGATATTGAAAAATTATTGGTCAGCATAAATAAACTTGTAGATTCCGGGCATACGGTGCTGGTTATCGAACACAATTTGGACGTGATAAAGTCTGCCGATTATGTAATTGACCTTGGGCCTGATGGCGGCAACGGCGGAGGGGAAGTAGTTGTTTGCGGTACACCGGAAGAAGTTGCAAAATGCGAAAAATCGTATACAGGGAAGTTTTTGGCGGGTGAATTGTAATTCACACAAAATAACGAAAGGGTGTTTTAGATGATTTTTGACAGAAACCAAAAAGATTTTCCATCCGAATTTTGCAGGGATATTTGGTGGTGGGCAGTAGGCATCGTACCGTTATCGGTTTCGTTACCCGACGAAGTCAAAAGCAAGTGTACTCCGGAAATTATCGAAGGCTGCCATCAGTGGCACGCTTATTTTAACGAGCTGTGCGCGGATATGTACAGCCACGAAAATGAGTATCTGCCCGCCACGCCTCGCCAATACCGGGATATTTTGGAGTATATTTCCGCAAACGGGAGACTGACGGGCGACAGCATGGTGTTTGACACCGATATTTGGGAGGCGCACAGGGCTAAAATCAACAGAAGCAAGGCCTATGTTACGGCAGGTATGTCCTTGGAGCAGTGCCTCAGGGTGTTGGAGCGGACAGGTTTAAAATGTGAGAAAACAGAAAATGCCGTAATTTTCTCCCATAGTAAGTACCCAAAAATATTTCATGCCATGCACACAATGGAGCAGTCTCCGGAAATACGGCAAACACCTGCCCGACATCATTTTGCCCATTGCGAGTTCCGCCGACTTTTCAAAAATTACGCGGAAAATTATGACGAACTGTTAAGACGGGTAAGCGACGAAAGCCTTCGTATTGCCCATGCCATTCACGATTATTGCAAGTTGCTAAAAATACAGCGATACATCCATTTTGGCATTATCAAGTACAAGTACAAGGGTACACGGGTGCTGGATTTTAGCTTGCACAAAGATGAGTATCCAACCCTACGGGTTAATATCGGCACCGGTGTAAATACCGACATGGATTCCAAAATACGAATACATCCACACGAAAAAGACTTGGAAGAGATTTTAGCACTAATTGCCGCGCGAAAAGTAGCGATAGACCAGAGTTAAAAGCCCATGACAATGGGTACCCCCTGATAGCAGGGGGTACAACGGGGAGCCGCCCAAGGAGGAGAAGAAAATGATTGAATTACCGGAAACTCACGTTCTAACAAAGCAAATTAACGAAACCCTTGTGGGTAAAACCATAAAGAATGCCATGGCTAATGCATCACCCCATGCATTCGCGTTTTACTCCGGCGATTGCGCGGCCTACGGCGGGATGCTGGCAGGCGCGCAAATTATAAAGGCAAGTACAGATTTTGGCGGGTGCGGCAGCCAAGTGGAGATTATGTGTGACGACATGCTTTTATCCCTAAGCACGCCAATAAAATATCATAAGCCGGGGGAAAAGCTGCCGAAATCTCATCAGCTACTGCTGGAATTTGACGACAGTTCTCACATGAGCTGTACCGTGCAAATGTGGGGCGGTATCCACTGTGTTCCGTTTGCCCAAAGGCCGGAGAATAAGCAGGTACCATGCCCATATTCAGACGCATTTGATGAAGCTTACTTCGACAGCCTAATCAGCGGGGAAAAGCCGAACCTAAGCGCGAAGGCATTACTTGCCACAGAGCAGCGCATTCCCGGCCTTGGCAACGGCGTTTTACAAGACATATTGTTTAACGCCCGTATTCATCCAAAAAGAAAGCTGGAAACCCTAACGGATACGGACATCCAACGGCTGTTCCGCAGCGTAAAATCTACCCTAAAAGAAATGAGAGACGAAGGCGGGCGGGATACGGAAAAAGATTTGTTTAACAAAAATGGCGGATATTTTTCGATTTTGTCCAAAAACACGTTGACACACCCATGCCGCGAATGCGGCAGCGGATTGGTACGCCAAGCTTACTTGGGCGGCAATATTTATTTTTGCCCTGTGTGCCAGCCTTTATAAACGCTCTAAAATATCACTTTGGGTAACGTGTCCGGATGTACCAAGCTGCGTCACACATATGGCCGCGGCGATGTTGCCTATTTTTGCCGCGTATTCTATGTCTGCCCCAGCGGCTACTGCACTTATGAAGGCAGATGTAAACATGTCACCCGCGCCGCATACGTCTGTTTGCCCCTGTACGGGTATGCCGGGTATGTTAATGGGTGTGTCCTTGCTATAAATGCGTACGCCGTGTTCGCCAAGGGTGCAAATTACGGGTTGGTTATTTTTGTGCCGCAAAATTTCACAAGCTTGCGAAATTTCTTCTTCCGTGCGGATAACCGAAGGGTCTGCGGCCAGTTTAACAGGCGCGTCACTGTCGGTTTCCGCCATGCCGTAAACCGCATGAGTTAACTCGAATTGGTTGCCCTTTATCATCATATTCTCGAATTGCCCAATGCGGCAGCGGGAGTCTGCATAAATTAGAAGGTTCGGGTTTTCTTTTGCCAAAGCGGCCAACGCACGGCGAATATTATCGGTGATTATTCCGCAATTTTCTTCAACGATGTGGTCCAAAATTATAAGCGCGTCAAGTTTGGGAATGAGTTGTTCCAGCTTCTTAAATACCGCGTCCTCAAGCTCTGTGGGCGTTGTTGTCCAGTTTTTTATGTCGATGCGATTAAGCTCGTATTTAGAGCTGTCCGGGTTAGTTATCCACGGTTTTGTATGGGTGGATGTTATTCTGGCATCGGTTAGAATCAGATTTTCCCTGTTAATGTCCAGCCTGTCCAAGCCTCGGCATAATTCCAGGCCGCGTCCGTCATCCCCGGCAAAACCGATTGCGTAAATTGTGCCTACGCCCAGGTTGGCAAGGTTTTTGGCAATGGTCCCTGCCGCGCCGGGGGAGGTTTCCCGCTTTACGCATTGGTACGCAACCAGGTCTGTTTCCAGCGACGGCTCGTTTAATGCCGAGTCTATCCAAAGATATTCATCCAGACAGTAGTCGCCAAAAACGCCTATGGAAAGATTCTTGTAATTATCAAAAATTTTTTTATCCATTGTATTTGCCTCCAAGTAATTTTACTGCTAAATTGCCCAAGGTTGCCATGTGGTCGCCTTGTACATAATAACTTTTACCGCCGTCTGCTACGGTTCTTGCCAAAATCGTTTTCCATGGCCTAAAAAAATAATGCGGATCAGATTTTGACGGTGCGCTGGAAATATCCCCGGTTATGGGCTGCATGTCGAATACAGCCGTGGTAAAGTTTGCAATTTGTCTGCCTTCTTGCTTTGCCGCATTTCTGGCCATAGCCAGACATTTTAAATAAACTTCCGGCCCGGTAACGGCAGAACCCACGTTTAGGAAAACGCCATTTTCCAGGTTTTCTACGCTTTTTGCGTAAATTAAAAAGTCTGTCATAGAGGCCTTGCCAATAGCCGCGCCATCGCAGTTTGGATGTTCGTGTACAATATCGCAGCCCATACTTACGTGAACCGTCACGGGAATTTGCAAACGGTACCCTGCGGCAAGCACACTGGTGTCTGTGTATGGGAACTTGTTTTCACAAATATACCGTCCAACTGCTTCACCAAAGCCAAGGCCCGCCTGCGCACCTTTTGCAACGGCTTCGTTCAGCTTACCTGTCTCTTGCCATAGGCCAAACTGGCCTTCGGATATATATTTTTCTACGCTTTCGCAAGTCGCGCCAATCATGGCCAGTTCAAAGTCATGAATTGCCCCCGCGCCATTGGTTGCCAGATGCGTTACCAACCCTTCTTCCATTAGGCGAATCAAAAATTTACCAAGCCCCCGGCGAATAACGTGGGCACCGTACATAAAAATTACAGCCGCGTTGTTTTGCCGCGCTTTTATTATTGCATCGCGTATTGCATCCAAGTCTGGATTAGTGAAGGATGGGGGAGTTTCTTGCAACAGCTTATCAATTGTTAAATCGTGCGCCCGTTGGGATAAGGGCAGCAGGCTTAGTTTACCAAGGTCGAAGGTTTCAAATGGCATTGTTTTTCTCCGATTCTGTGACTATAAAATCGTAAAGCTTTTGCGCATTTTCAAAATCCGGTATAACCATGTCTGCGTTGGCAGATAATAGGCGTGTGCGCTTCCATTCATTTACGCCTTTTTTACGTGCCTCGTCGGTGGCAACTGCAACGGCGTAGCCGCCAATATCTTTTACCAATTGTACTTCAATATACCCATCCCCAAAGGATATTAAGTCTGCACCGCGGATGTTATTTTCTTCAAGTATTTGCTGTATCACCAGCTCTTTAGAGCAATCTTTGATTGTATCTTTCGCGCCGTAAATGTCGCCGTCAAAAAAGTGGGCTACACCCAGAAGTTCTGCTTCCGCTTTTACGTCAACTTCGTCTGTGCCGCTGGCAAGGTATATTTTTACGCCGCCATTTTTTAGCATTTGCAAGAATTCCACAATGCCGGGTACCAGATGCTCTTCCGGGCTGCATGTACAGGCTTTTAACCCTTTATGGCGGGTATGGATTTGTTCCATCAGCCGCCGTAGGTATTCCGCCTTGTATTCGTGCGGGTCTTTTGCAGGGCCGCCGCGCCTTTGCACTTCTTCGTCCAGGCGAATGCATTGGAAAATAGTCTGCTTGCCCGTTAAAAGGTCAACAAATTCTGCCACAAGTTCTTCAATATCCTTTTCGTATGGCGCAACGGCAGAAATAACTTCCGTAAAATAGGGAATCATAATTTCCCGCCAGCCTTCACGCAACAGGCTAACGGTCCCATCAAAGTCGAAAAGGGCATAACGGAACCCTGTTGGCGGCGGGTAATTAATAATTTCCATGTCCCAAATATCTTTGAGTTCGCCGCGAAGATAAGTTACCAATGCATGGCAGTAACACAGGTGCAAATCTTCCAATTCCTCCATGCTGTAGGTTGGGGCAATAAGGCAAATGTCGCAGAGTTCTTTCATTTTACCGCCGTCTCTGCCGCCAAACCCGATTATTGTAAGCCCCATTTCCTTGGCACGCTTGGCTGCAGACAGGATGTTGGGTGAATTGCCGCTGCCGGAAAATACAATTAACAAATCTCCGGCCTTGGCGTAGGTTTCCAATGCGATTTTATATGCGTCTTCGTAACTGAAATCATTTGCCAGGCAGGTAAGTACGGGTGTGGAATCGCTAAGGCATTGTGCTGCAAAGCCTGTTCTGCCATGGACGCGGCAGCCTTTAATAAGATCATTGCAAAAATGGGAAGCTGTGGCCGCACTACCGCCGTTGCCCGCAATGAATATGGCGTTCTTGCCCTTGGTTTGCAAGATTAACTTGGCAATTTCTTTTATCGTGTTAGTATTCGTAGAATTAAGGGCTGAAGCAATACGGGAAAAATAATTTTCAATTGTGCTGTTTGTCATTTTGGCCTCCTTAATTGTATGTATTGATAGTTACTGCCATTCTACAATTGCGTTTAGGCAGTGTCAATGAAAACGGTTGAAACTATATATTCGGGAGTAATTTATTATGAAAAAGCTTGTTTTTATATCAGTATTAATTTTATTCAATTTTATTGCGGCGGCCCCTGTCATGTCTGGCATAAAGCCCTACACAATAATGGTATACATGAACGGTTCGGACCTGGAAAGCGATTTTGGCCTGGCCACCGATGACCTTGCAGAAATGCTGGAATCCGGCATAAAATCTCGAAACGCAAACGTGATAATTCTAACCGGCGGCACAAACCGCTGGTTGAATGATGCCATCCCGGAAAGTGAATGTATAATTTGGGAACTTTCTGACGGGAGAATAAATGAAGTAAAACCCATGGGCAAAATAAGCATGGGCAACCCCGCAACATTACGGGATTTTATTAAATTTTCTGTCAGGCAATACCCTGCGGAAAAATATGGCCTTATCATGTGGGACCACGGGGGCGGTTCTATTGCGGGCTTTGGCCATGACGAAAAATTTAATGATGACAGCTTGAGTTTGTTAGACATGAAGCAGGCTTTTGAAGAGGCCGGGCTTCGTGAAAACAAACTGGAATTTTTGGGCTTTGATGCTTGCCTTATGGCAACGGTGGAAATGGCTGTTTTGGCGGCAGACTATGCCCATGTAATGATTGCCTCCGAAGACCTAGAGCCCGGTGAAGGCTGGGATTACAACTTCTTATCTGTACTAAACCGCACCCCGCGAATGAACGGATTTGCCCTTGCTAAGGTAATAGTTAACACGTTTATTGACTTTTTTGGGGAAGACAGCGACGAAATTTTGACACTTTCTGTTGTTGATTTAGCTAAGGTCAAGCCTGTAATGGAGACTATGGGAAGTTTAATGAATAAAGCGTCCGGTGAGTTGAAAAACTTTGGATTTCACAAGCTGGCAGAACGCCGTGCCGTTACAAAAACTTTTGGTGAAGGCAGCCCCCGCGACAATTATGCAGACATGGTGGACATCGGCCATATGGCAATTCTACTGTGTGACTTATTTCCGCAAGAAGCCCGTGCCGTTTTGCAAGCGTTAGAAGATTGCGTAGTGTACAACCGGCATAATTCAGATATTGACCTATGGGGACTAAGCACATTTTATATTTATGGCGGTAAATCTCAGGGGGAATACTCTTTGCAAACCTACACCGCATTAGGGATGGACAATGATTATACAGGGTATCTTCACAAGTTTTTTGAAGGCTTGCTACAGCGCGGTTCTTCGCCGGTAGTCAGTAAAGAATTGGCATTGCTGCGGCCTGTGTCTGAAAATGTTTACCGCATGATGGGGTTGTTGCAAACGGATATCCCCGCCGTAAATTACCTGTGGCCAAAATTAAACGGGCATTCCGTGGTGTTATTTCCTATTGCCGCAACTGCCGGTACCCGCTTGTATGTAATCCCTGCTCAAATTAACAACCGGGAAGTTAACATTATCGTGTCCTTCTCTGAAAAACACCCCCGGGGGAAAATACTTGGCAGCCGTAAGGTGGAAAGGGTGTTACAAAAAGGGTATGACCCAATTTTGCCCGGGGATAAAATTGCAATTTACTATCCAGAATGGAGTATTTCCGGCAATGCCGAAACATGGCACAAAGGCGAAAGCTTTAATATGCCTACGCAAACTACCCCGTATCTAACTTGGGAACTTGCCCCGGCAACACACAAATTGTGTTACCGTATTACAAATGCTCGCGGTGTTGCAACATTACAGTTTGTGTCGTAAAAAAGCAAAATTCTCCAACTTTTTCATAGTTTACTCGTATATATAAATGATGCATGGGGAGGCACCCAATACATAGGGCCGGTTGCCCGTGTAGAAAACCGCCGGGTGCATCATTTGACAGATTGTTACTGATTTCGAGAGGAGAAAACTAATGGAAAAGAAAGTTGTTTTGTATAATCACAACAATGTAAAAATTGGAGAAACTTTTATACGCAGGGCAAGGCAACTTGTAAGGCAGCAAAGGGCAATGTGGACAGATGACAGCGAAACTGCCGTTCGTTTCGCGCCGGGCATGGAAAATATGAGTACCGAGGCCGATGATGTTGCTGAGGAAGTTGTGGCCCCTAATCATTTGTGTTTTGCCCGCTGGCGAGACGGATATTATTATCCGGGCATCATAAGCGAAATTTTGCCAAACCATGTAAGGGTTGCTTTCTTACTGGATGATGAAGGCTCTGGGTTAGTGTCAAAAGAAGACATAGTTCAGTTGCAGGAAGCTTTTAATACAATGGATTTTCAGGGTAAATATGAATATGGCTGGCGTTTTTACAATGGAGTCCTTACAAACCACCAACCATTAATCATGCGCTACGATGACGGTGACGTAGAGCAACTGGATTTGCGGCAGCTACGGGGTATTCCGGCTATGAGGGTATAAGTAAATTATAAAAAAGAGCTGTCTCGTCAAGCAAGAAAACGGTAATTTCCTATAGCGACTATCGATTAGTTCCGCATGAAATGCGGAAATCATCGATTCGGAGCATTAGGGAATTACCGTTTTCAAGCCAATGAGACTGTTTTTTTACTTAATTCCAAAAAGTGCTTTTGCGTTAGAGGTAGTAATTTCAGCAACTTCCCGGGGGGAAACATTCTTTATTTTTGCAATTTCTTCAACTGTAATTCTAAGAAGGCCCGAGTCATTTCTTTTGCCCCTAAAAGGTTCCGGCGTAAGGTATGGGCAATCTGTTTCTATTACCATATATTCCAGAGGAACATGCTTTACTACTTCCGCAAGATTTCTGCCTCTGTGGGATTTATGGTTTACCAAGCCCGTAACGCTTATCAAGTACCCCATTTCGATATATTCCAAAGCCATTTTTGGTGGGCCTAAGTAGCAATGCATCATGCCTTTACCAAAGCCGTAATTGGGCATGTCTGTTTTTTTGATAAGGTCAAAAGATTCTTGGTCTGCATTGCCGGAGTGGATAACTGCAGGCAGGCCCACTCTTCGCGCAACTTCAAGGTCTTTGCTTAGCCAAAAAGCAGCCTTTTTAACCTCTGCGGGGGTTTTTTCTGTTCGGCGAAAATCCATCCAGCATTCTCCGTAGCCTACTATTTTTTTGTTTTGGGCACATAGTTTTTTTAGCTTTTCCACAGTTTCATTAACCAGCTCATCAATAAGGGCCAAATTGGCATCTACAGAAATGTCTAAATCGTCTCTGCCGTAATGGGCCCAATCGTTTATGCACATATGATAAAAGTCGTACTTTTTTGCCAAAGACAAACCAAAATTCATTTCTTTTGCCCCAAAGCAGTCAACTACATACGCAACACCGGCTTTTTGCATATCGGTAAAAAGCTGGTGCCTGTCCTTGCTAAACCTTCTGTCTGTATAATGCGAGTGCGCATCAAAATATTTCATTGCGGTAACTCCTCTCTATTGTTTAGCATACCAAATTTTGCAGATAGTCTCAAGTATCTTTGTTAAGTGGACACACAGTTGTCCTGTTTGCTTTGGTATAGTGGGGTCAAAAGTAAACATAATACAAAAAATTGGAGGCCAAAAATGGAACAGACAAATTATGAATTTTACGAGTTTCTTGTGAATGTGGATGAAAAGCACAAAGATTTTGTCATTAATGTCAATGACATGCTGTTAAAGAAAGGGTGTAAGGTAAAAATCGTATCATCTAAAACCAGCCTGTTTAACGTTAAATACACTATGGGGAAAACACGGCGGGGTATCTTTAATTTCACTCTTACTAAAAAAGGGCTAAAAGTCAGCGTTTATGCAAGCAGTTATGAAAAGTATCCGGATGTGCTAAACAATTTGCATGAAGACGTAGTAAAGCAAATTGCCGAATCGCCCATTTGCAAAAATATGACAGGCCCAAAGAAGTGCTCTTGGGCAGACTGTATCGGGTATGACATAAGAATAGGGGGCGAGCATTATGAAAAATGCCGCTACAGCTGCTTTAAATTTGATGTAGAGCCGGAGACAATCCCGTCCTTGCTAAAGCTTCTTGAAAGCGAGTGCAAGGAAAGGGCAATTTCCTAGGTAAAAAATTACCCCCTGATATCAGGGGGTACAAATTTTACATATGTTATTTTCCTGCGCACCAGTTTAGTGCGTTTTCCAGCATTTTTTGAAATTGCGGGTTATGCCACACGTTTAAACCATGGCCCGGGGTAAGCACACAAACGCTGCCTTTGCCTTGGGTACGTACAAACACGCTTGGGGCAATACACTCCGGGTAGTTGAAGTAAGGTTCTGTTTCGTACTTTGCCGGGTCACCTTGGGCAGGGGCGTAACCCGCTGCAATAACGTCAATGTCATCTGCTAAAATTTCTAAGCGATAATGCTCGTCCACTTCGCAAAATAGTTCTACGCCTTCGACGATGGGATGTGGTTTTAATGGGGCGACGGTAACGGGGCAATTGTTTGGGTGGGAAACAAAATGGCAGCCTGCCAAACGGTCCAGTACGGTTGTGTCATTCCCTTTGGCATCACTGTCGCTGCCCGGCACGGTGCCGTTATGCGTTACCAACAGCCCACCGCCTTTTTCTACAAACTCGACAAAAGCGGCTTGAACTTGTGGTGTTTTCCAACTGTCTTTGTTTTCCCGGGAAATATGGTCGCATTTGCTCATAATAACCGCATCGTATTCGAATATAACAGCAGCGTCAAAATTCGCAGTGTCGCTTATTACATCAATTTTATACCCCTTTTCACGGAGAGGTTCCATTCCCTTGATTGGGACTTCTCCGGGGTGATGAAAATCGTTGCAAAACAATAATACGCGCATAGCATACATCTCCTTTACACCTGTTTACGGCAAAACATTACCCGCCGCGCAATAAATTTTGTACCATTCTGCCCTGGTTAACTCTACAGAACTGCCTTCACAAATGCCTTTTAGACGGTCTGCGTTTGTTGTGCCGGGTATTGCCTGAATTTTTGCCGGGTGACGAAGTATCCACGCAACCACAACCGCTTCGGCAGTAATATTTTTCTCTGCGGCAATTTCGTCAATGGCCTTGTTAAGCTGCGGATACTTGTCGCTTCCAAGGAATACGCCTTCAAAGAAACCGTACAAGAAAGGTGACCATGCCTGAATTGTAATGTCTTCCAAGCGGCAGAATTCCAAAATACTTCCGTCATGGTCTACAGACGGCGGGTTTGTCATGTTTACGTTAAGGCCAACGTCAATCATGCCTGTATGGGCAGGTGAAAATTGCAGCTGGTTAACGATGATTTTGTTGCTGCCCAGATATTTGTTTAACAGGCGAATTTGCCCGGCGTTGTGGTTGCTTACGCCAAAATATCTTGCTTTGCCTGCCTTGTGAAGGGTTTCAAAGGCTTCTGCCACTTCTTCCGGCTCCATTAAAGTGTCGGGGCGGTGAAGCAGAAACACGTCTACATAATCCATTTCCAGCCGCTGCAAACTGTTTTCCAAAGATGTAATAATGTGTTCTTTTGAAAAATCGAACAACCCGTTGCGTATGCCGCATTTTGTTTGAATCAGCATTTTGTCACGGGCAATGCCTAAATCTTTAACAGCTGTGGCAAAAACGGTTTCCGCATTTCCGCCGCCGTAAATATCCGCATGGTCAAAAAAGTCGATGCCGCCATCAATTGCGGTTTTTACGATAGTGGCAATTGCGCCGCGCTCCATACTTGGGATACGCATACACCCCATTGACACTGCAGATGCGTCCAGTTTGTTACCAATCTTAATTCTTTTCATTTTCCGACTCCTTCTAAAAATTTGTTGGTACTATAATACAATTGTTTTGTTGTTTAGGAAAGAGTAATTTGACAATGTTTGTGACATACTATACTCTTATTGTAGCACTAAATTTACTTTCCGGAAGGAGATTTTTTATGTCAATACCAACTCCGCACATTAGCGCACCACATGGCGCGTTTGCCAAAACGGTTTTAATGCCCGGTGACCCCTTACGCGCAAAATTTATCGCGGAAAATTTTTTGCAAGAACTAACACAAGTAAACGAAGTTAGAGGTATGCTTGGTTATACCGGTACGTACAACGGCAAGGCCGTGTCTGTAATGGGCAGCGGAATGGGCTGTCCGTCTATGGGAATTTATTCATACGAACTGTTTAATTTTTACGGTGTGGACAACATTATCCGCGTAGGCTCTGCCGGTTCTATTAATAAAAGCCTGGAACTTGGTGACATTGTTATGGGCGTGGGTGCGTGTACGGAATCTCACTATCCAGCCATTACCGCCGCTTGCCCGGGTACATTTGCACCAATTGCATCTTTTGAACTGATGCTAAAGGCGCGTAAAACAGCGGACGCCATGGGCATTAAACTACAGGCGGGCAACCTTTTAACCAGTGATGTTTTCTACAACGACAGCAATGACGGCGGTATGGAAAGATGGTTAAACATGGGTGTACTTGCCGTGGAAATGGAAGCCGCCGCTTTGTACTCGAATGCTGCCCGCGCCGGTAAACATGGCCTGTGTATATGCACAATTTCAGACAAAGTTTTCTCTCGTGAAGAGCAGTTAACCGCCAAAGAGCGGGAAACAACCTTTACACAAATGATGGAACTTGCTCTTTCTTTGGTATAGGCTCAATGGGGGAGGTTTTGGCTTTATCGGCCTTAGCGGCGCGGGCAAAACCTCCCTTGTTCGCTGTATTTCTGCCTTATAGAAGGCGCAAGAAAGGTAGTGTGTTATTGATAACCCTATTAAAGAAAAATAGGATGTTCTGTGGACTATTGATATACCAAGTATTTTCCGGTTTGGGTGGCGGCATATTTCGGCTTTTTATGCTTTTGACCGTTCATTTGCTTTATGAAAACCCAATATATACCGGCATTGCTTCATTTTTGATGATGGCACCGCATTTTTTTGCTTTTGCCGTTGGCCCTGTAATTGACCGTGCAAACAAAGTTAATGCAATGCGTCTGACCACTTTAATTGAGTTTATTGCCATTGGGCTGCTTGTTCTTATGTCATTCTTAGATACCCTAAGCGTTTGGGTTCTGTTTGTTACTATTCTTTGTTACACTGTTGCCCAGGTTTTTGAAGCACCTTCGGGCGAGGCTTTCCTTCGCAAAATTGTAGATGATGACGAAATTATGAGGGCAAACTCGCTTATAAGCATTGCCGCAACAGTAGGTGGGTTAATTATAGCCGCATTGTTGTTTGGTGCCTTGGGCGAAGGGGTGAGCCACACATATATTTACGCCCTTTCTGCAATATTTATAGTATTAGCCTTTATGACTACATTTTTTCTTAAAGACAGAAAAACAGAGGGCGTTCAAAAAGAGCAGATATTCAAAAAGTATCTGGCCGAACTAAAAGAAGGTGCGTCCTTTGTGCAGCGTACTAACTTTCTACTGTATTTTCTAATTGCGGGCATTGCGGTATCTTTTTTTCTTGATGTTGCTTACACAAACTTGCCGGAATTTGCAACAACACATATTGGGGCGCAGGGTTTTGTTGTTATAACCGTAGTAATGCTTAGTGCCGGGCTTTTTTCGTCAACCCTTGCGGGGCTTGTGGGCGATAAGTTCCGCGTTGGGGTGCTTATTTGCCTTGTATGGATTGTGGCAGGAAGCTTACGTATTGGTTTTGCATATGTACTGCCTATGAGTTACATAGGCGGTCTTGTGATAAACTTTGTATATGGCATTATACTTGGCTTTTCCGGGATGATAAGGCGTACCCTTATACAGAAAACGCCATCCGAAAATATGGTTGCACGTGTGAACACGGTTAATACCACATTTACTGCACTTTTTGGCGCAGCAGGTGCACTGGCGGGTGGTGTAATAGGGAGTGTCGTATCATCGGTACACCACGTATTTATTCTACAAGGTGCTGTATACGTTCTAATTGGTATGTTTCTGTTTTTTGCACCAAGCATCAGGAAATTACCTAAGATTAATGAAATCAAAAATTAGGAGCTGTCTCGTCAGGTAAGAAAATACTGTTTTCTGGCCAACGAGACAGCTTTTTTATTTATGTGACAATGCCTTCGCAAGTTGGTCCGGGCAGGAAGTTTCGCGGGTGCCGCACTTGATGCCGTTTACGGCTTCAATAATTTCTTCCGGTTTGCGGCCTATTGCCAGTTGCGCAATGCCTTTTAAATTGCCGTTGCAGCCGTTTATAAACTCCAACTCTGTAATAATTCCGTTTTCAACTTCGAAGTGAATTTCCTTACAGCAGACGCCTTCGGTTTTGTAAATCATAATTACCTCCACAGAATATTAATTTTTGTGAAAGTATATCATATTTTGGCGAATAGCAAAACTAAATTACAGTTTCCCACTACGCGGGTTGTCAAGCAATTAAAGTGTCAAATATAAATGTAGGCGGCGCGGGCGTAGCTGTCCCATCTTGCTTCCGCGCCAATTTCGCCCATTACATAGGCCAGCGGCACAAATGTGCGCCCGGCGATAATAACCGGTGTACCCATGTTATTTGGAAGGGGTTGATCAACGGTCATGGTTATGGCTCTGCCGTTTAACACAAAGGTGATAACCCCGGCGTTGTGGTTAAGGTCGGTCGCGCCAAGGGCTTCGACAATTACCCGCAGGGGTACCATTGTACGCCCGTTTACGATAAACGGCGAAGCTTCCAATTTATAAGGTACACCGTTGTCGGTAAAAGTCCTGTGACCCATTGCGAAGCGTAAAACACGGCTTACGGTTGTTGTTTTTTCCACATTATAGTCCGAAACCCGCTGCACCCAATCAAACAATATTGGTACATGCGTAGGATAATGAGCCACTTTAAACACAATCGCATGGCTTCTGTAAAGGCCTTCCAAATCCCCGCTTGGGGTGTATTCCGGCGGCACGGGGAAGTTGCCGTAGTGGAAGCTAAGCATTAATTCCCCATAGAAATTCATTGCGGACGCCAGGGGGTATATTTCCAATACTTCACCTGCGCGGAGGGATATTGTTTCAAAATGCTCGCCGTCCGGGTCCAGGCGGGAAATTAGCTCGATGTCCCGGTTAAAGCTGATGGAGCCATTTGGCTGTAGGTAAAACCAAATTTGTGACTGGGTCATAATATCTGCGCGGCCAATTGCGTCGCGTACATTTGTAAATGTGATGGTTAGGTCATCGTCTTCAAATATGCCCGGCGGGCGTATGGTTATGCTTGGTATAACGGGGGCGTCCTCGTAGCCGGGGAGTGTGGCCGCCAAAGCCTGCGCAGGTAAAATTGCCACAAACATGGCCAGGGTTAGTGCAATTGCGACAATGCGTGTTTTTCTTGTTTTCATTATGTGATTTTCCTTTCAAAATATTTATATGGCAGTTTAGTTTCAAACATGGTGGTATCGCGGTTGTAGGGGCGGATATTATCCGCCTGTGTTTTTGCTCCTCCTCCCGTCTATCCAGTACCAGATACAGCCGCACACCCCTCTTAAACCGCCTGTAAATGAAATTGCCGTCCAAATCCCCAGCAGCCCCAAGGGCGTAAGGGACAGGAAGAATGCCAATGGTACGCGAATTACATTGCTTGTGATGTTAACCACAGAAGGCGGGATTGTGCGCCCTTTCCCCCGGAATGCGTTGGTGGCCACATATTCCAGATTGGCGAAAACTTGACAAGCAGCCAAAATGCGCATGTATGTGATAAAAAGCCTGCGTTTGTCCGGGTCTGCGGCATAGTCCGGCAAGAAAATTTCGAAAACTACACCGCCGCCAAACCACATTATTAGTGTTACCAAAGCCCCCCACAATATTAAAAGAACTGTGGTGTATTTCACTCCCGTAGAAATGCGGCCGTGCTTGCCCGCGCCAAAATTCTGCCCTACAAAAGCCGTAAGGGCCGCGCCAAAACCGGCCCCAACCAGCCAGGAAAGGGATTCCACCTGGGTACCGACCCTGCTCATGGACACGGCATGGGCACCAAAGCCTGCTTCGAAGCGGGTGGTAATCATGGTTAGCAGGGGAAAGGCGGTGTTTTCCAGGCAAACGGGAAGGGTGAGCTTAAAAATTTTGTTTGCGGTACCACTACGCAAATCGTCAATAACTGTCCGTAATTTTACTTTTGCCAACAGCCGGTATTTTTCAAATGGGCGGTTCTTAGAGGTTTTTAGTGCTGTAAGGATTACGATAAGCACAAGGTTTTGCGCGATAATGCTGGCAATGGCTGCGCCTGCAACCCCCATCCCCAACGGGAAAACAAACAGCGGCGTTAGGCCCATGTTTAACAACAAGCCGCCCGCGCTAATTAGGAAAGGCGTACGCGCGTTGCCGGAAGCCACAAATGCCCCTGTAATGGCCGATGTGACAAAAATGGCGGGCATACCGACGGCGGTAATTGCCGTATATGTTACGGCATCTGCAGCTACGTGGGCTTCTTGAAAGTTGAAAAAGCCGATAAGCGGGTTACGGAAAGTTAACAAAAAAGCCCCGTACAATATTCCCAAAACCGCCGCGACATAAACGGCGACGCGGGAGTGCCGGTAAGCGGCATCAATGTCGCCGCCGCCCCGGGCCTGGGCAACCCCAACTTCCGCCCCTACGCGGCCAATAAGCATAAGCCCCACAGACAGCCACATAAAAAGCCCTGCAACTCCTGCAGCTGCAAGGGCATAGCCGGAAACCCGTCCCAGCCAAAACATGTCCATTAAACTATATGCCATGGTCATAATTTGTCCGCCTGCAATTGGTAACGCAAGGCGGACAAGGGTGCCAAGTATTTTTCCCTGTGTTAAATCTCTGTTCATGTTGCTCCCCGGTGTTTTGTTGTTGTGATAATGATAACACAAAATTAGAGTTTTGGCACGTTTGTTTTGTGAGGAATGAGTAAAATGCGTGTTTTATGCTGTAGGGGCGGTTATCAACCACCCGAAATTTGCAAAAATGCAAGGCCGGACAACACCCCCTGATATCAGGGGGTGTACAAGTCAGATAGAGCAAAAATGGTTGCAACAAAAAAAGTGAAGGGTATTGTATAAACGAGTTTCGGCTTTATACACTTTACTCCTTTCGGTTAAATTTCACTCACAGAGGCATTGAGTTCACAGAGGAAGACAGAAAATTTAAAGATTTTCTCCGTGAACGCTGTGCCTCTGTGAGTGAAATAATCTTGTAAAATTACTACTCAATCAACCACAGCGACACCGCATTATGCATCCGCTGTGCTGCGGTTTCCGCGGTGATTAGCCCATGGCGGAATTGGTCAAAATGGTCTTCAATAAGAAACCACGGAATCATTGGCGAAAGCATTCCCATTGGCATTTCGTTTAATTGTGCGATGCGGTTTACGGCGTTTTCAAATTGCCGTGCCCGTTCTGCTTCGTCGTCGAAGCCTACGAACCTTTGCATACGGTTGCCATATGTTTCAAACGCGTGTTCAAAAACGCGCAAAGCAT
>WQTQ01000189.1 GCA_009786175.1 Bacillota bacterium
GTTGCCACGGAGGCAAAAGAAAAAATAGGCGCGCAAGCTTCCGAAATTGCCGCCATTGGCATAACCAACCAGCGGGAAACTACAATTGTGTGGAACAAAAAAACGGGCAAGCCCGTGTACAACGCAATTGTGTGGCAGTGCCGCAGGACGTCCGAGTATTGCGACAGGCTAAAGGTAAATGGTTATGATAAAATTATCAAGGAGAAAACCGGCCTGATAGTGGACGCGTATTTTTCCGGCACTAAAGTAAGCTGGATATTGGACAACGTACCCGGCGCAAGGGAAGCGGCAGAAAATGGCGAGCTGCTTTTTGGCACGGTAGATTCCTGGCTAATTTGGAATTTGACAAAGGGCAAAATCTACGTGACTGATTACTCCAATGCCTCCCGCACTATGCTGTTTAACATCCACACCCTGGAATGGGACAAGGATATTCTTAAGGAACTTAACATACCCGCCTGTATGCTGCCGGAGGTTAAGCCGTCCAGCTATGTATACGGCATGTCTGACGCCACCCTTTTAGGCGGCGAAATAAAAATAGCCGGTGTTGCCGGGGACCAGCATGCCGCGCTGTTTGGCCAATGCTGCTACGATGAAGGTATGGTTAAAAACACTTACGGCACAGGCTGTTTTATTCTTATGAACACAGGCGGAAAGGCAATAAACTCTAAAAACGGACTGATTACAACTATTGCTTGGGGCCTGGACGGCAAGGTGGAATACGCCCTTGAAGGAAGCGTCTTTATAGCCGGTGCGGCAATACAATGGCTCCGCGACGGTTTGCGCATGATTGACAACGCCGCTTTTACGGAAGCATATTCCATAAAAGTAGAAGACTCTGCCGGGGTGTATGTAGTACCGGCCTTTGTAGGCTTGGGCGCGCCATACTGGGACCAGTACGCCCGCGGTATAATTGTGGGCCTTACCCGGGGCGTGGAAAAAGAGCATTTTATACGCGCAACTGTTGAGTCTTTGGCCTACCAAAGCTACGACGTAATAAAGGCAATGGAAGCAGATGCGGGTATTGAACTTAAAGCAATCCGCGTAGACGGCGGCGCGGTGGCCAATAATTTTCTGATGCAGTTCCAGGCAGATATACTTGATGTGGACGTAATCCGCCCAAAAGTAACGGAAAGCACAGCACTTGGCGCGGTTTACCTTGCGGGGCTTGCGGTAGGGTTTTACACAAGCAAAGAGGACATCAAAAATAATGTAAGCGTAGATAGAATTTTTACATCGCAAATGAACTCCCACACACGGGAAACATTGATCCAAGGCTGGCAGGAAGCGGTAAAGCGTTCCTTCGGCTGGGCAAGGTAAATGAAGGGATTAGGCAAAGCATTACAATTCCGCAGATTTCTGTCGTACTACAAGCCACACAGAGGTCTTTTTGCCGTGCTTATGCTGGCTTCGGTTACTACGGCGGCAGTGTCCCTTGTTTTGCCGCTGCTGGTAAGGCACATTACAAACGATATTCTTGCAGCGGGCGTATCCGATGTACTGTCTCAAATATTACGCATTGGCGCAATTATGGCAGCGATTATTATAGCCCAAACCTGCGCAGGTATATTCATCGACTGGATGGGCCACATAATGGGCGCGCGCATAGAGCGGGGCCTGCGGACAGAATTGTTTGCCCATTATCAAAAGCTCCCTTTTAGTTTTTTTGACAGCAAAAATACAGGAGAACTTATGTCACGGCTTACCAACGACTTGTTTAGTATATCCGAAGTTTACCATCACGTGCCTGCAATGGTTCTTACTTACTCCATACAGCTTGTGGGCTCCACAGCTATTTTGTTGTACATTAACTGGCGGCTTGCGGTACTCATTTTTGTAATTCTGTTGGCAATGGCACTTTATACCGTTTTGTTTTACAAAAAACTTCAGCGTTCGTACAAGATAAATCAGGAGCGCATAGCCGACATAAACGCCGCCGCACAGGAAAATTTGTCCGGCATACGCATTGTCAAAAGCTTCGCCAACGAGGATACGGAAATAAAGAAATTTGCTGTGGAAAACAACCGCTTCTACGAAAGCAGGGCGGAAATTTACAAAAGCGAATCGTTACTGTTATCTGTAGTGGAATATTTTTTCACCCCTCTAATAACGGTGGCCATAGTCGTTGCCGGTGGCATATGGATTGCAAAGGGCCAGCTTGAAATTACAAGCTTGCTTGTGTTTATCATGTATGTGGCCTACCTTACGGGGCCTGTTCCCAAACTTGCGGAATTAATTCCCTTTTACCAATCCGGCTTTACGGGTTTTGTCCGGTTTTGCGAAATTATGGATACCCCAACCGACATATCCGATAAAGAAAACGCGACAGAACTCGTTGTTACAAATGGGCGCGTAAAATTTGAAAACGTAACCTTCCGCTACAGCCAAGATTACGAATATGTTTTGCGAAACGTAAACCTGGAAGTGCAGCCCGGGGAAACTGTGGCCATAGTTGGCCATTCCGGCATTGGCAAGTCTACCATGTGTTCGCTTATACCCCGTCTTTACGATGTAAGCGACGGGGCGGTGCGCATTGACGGTGTAGATGTACGTGACGTAACCCTAAATTCCCTGCGAAAGCAAATTGGCTTTGTGCGGCAAGAGACGTTTTTATTCGCGGGCACTGTAATGGAAAATATCCTGTACGGCAAGCCCGGTGCAACAAAGGACGAAGCAATAGAAGCGGCAAAAAAAGCAAACGCCCACAACTTTATTACAGAGCTGCCAATGGGATACAACACAGACATAGGCCAACGTGGTGTAAAGCTTTCCGGCGGACAACAGCAAAGGTTAAGCATCGCAAGAGTTTTTCTAAAAAACCCGCCGATACTGATTTTTGACGAAGCCACCAGTTCTCTTGACATGGAAAGTGAAAGGGCTGTAATTGAAAGTATGCATGCATTGGCAAAGGGACGAACCGCGCTAATAATCGCCCATAGGTTAAGTACAGTGCGCAACGCTAACCGTATTATAGTTTTGACCGATGACGGTATTACAGAGCAAGGTACCCATTGCGAGCTTTTATCGCGGGATGGTGTTTACGCTAAATTTTATAGTAACTACGAAAATGCGGGAGGCATATAAATGAAGTTGCTGTACGGTACAACAAATAAAAGCAAAATCGATTTTATGCAAAGGCGCGTACAGCCTTTGGGGATAGAGCTTCTTAGCCTAACAGACGTGTCTGCGCCTAAGCTGCGCATTGAAGAAAGCGGCAACAGCCCCCTTGAAAATGCGCGAATTAAAGCACGGGCATATTTTAACGCCCTTAGAATGCCTCTTTTCTCCTGCGATAGCGGCCTGTACATCGATGGCCTGGATGATGCACGTCAACCAGGGATAAATGTACGCGGGCAGGACGACTACATGACCGACGATGATGCCATTGCCTATTACTCTGCACTTGCGGTGGAAATGGGTGGTAGAATGGTTGCAAGGTATGTAAACGCCATTTGTCTAATTCTAGAAGATGGGCACGTAATTGAACATATGGGCGAAGATGTAGCGTCGGAGCCGTTTTATCTCGTATCCAAACCTCACAAAATTCGAAAAGAAGGCTTTCCGCTAGACAGCATATCTGTTGATATACGAACAGGTGAGTATTATTATGACATGAAAGACGGCTGGAAATATGGTAGCAAAAAAAGTGATGACGGTTTTGCAAACTTTTTTAAACGTCACTTGATGTAAATTACGCAAAGGAGGAAGTACCATGGCACTGCAGGACGACATCCGTAAAACAAGAGATTTTTACGCAATGAAAAAGAACGCCCCAATTTTACAGCACGAATTTGGCTTTTACTCTTTGGAGCGGTGGATAAGGGAGGGGCACATCAAAAATGAAGGCGAAATATGGCAAAAGTGGGACTGTGACGGCCACGGTATTTTCTATTTTGGCGGACTGGGCTGGTGCGAAGCCCCTATGGTGCCCTGTTACGAAGAAAAAATACTGGAAGACCGGGGCGAGTACGAAGTGGTTCAAGACTATGCCGGGCGGCATGTACTGTGCTTTAAAGGGCGCAGAAACGGCTTTATGCCCGAGTATATCGACCACCCGGTAAAAGACCGCGATACATGGGAGCGGGAAATGAAATGGCGGCTTTCGCCGGACACCCCGGAACGGTACGCGAGCACTCACGAAACAGGTCAGCGCATGAAAGATTTGGCCGCCCAGGGCGCGATGATTGGCCAAAATGTTATTGGCGGATACATGTATTTACGCTCTCTTGTTGGCCCAACAGAAATTTTGTACATGGTGTACGACGATCCGGGCCTGGTCCACGACATGATGAAAACCTGGTTCGAAGTTGCGGACGCGACCATAGCAAAACACCAACAATATGCCACTTTAGACGAGCTGTTCCTTGCGGAAGATATTTGCTACAACATGGGTCCGCTTATGTCCCCGGACATGATGCGGGAGTTTTTGTTCCCATATTATCAGCAGCTAATTACCAACATAAAAGCAAGACAGCCGGATAAATCCCGCCATATGTATTTGCAAATTGACAGCGATGGCGACTGCCGTCCGGTAATCCCCGTGTACCGGGAACTTGGCGCGGATTATTTTTCTCCCATAGAAGTTGCCAGCGGCTGTGACGTTGTGGAAATTGCTAAGCAGTACCCGGATATGCTGTTGCGCGGCGGTTTTGACAAGCGTATTATGGCCGCCGGTAAAGACGCCATAGACCGTGAAATTGACCGCATCATGCCCTTTATGAAAGAGCGCGGCGGCTACATTCCCACGTGTGACCATGGCGTACCGGAAGAAGTCAGTTTCGAGAATTTTTTGCATTACCGTAAAAGGTTGAAGGAGTTTTAGGATTAATGCCATGCTGCTAATAACGGTATGGCATTTTTAATTATGAATCAAACCATCCATACCAAGGCTGCAATAAATCTGCTAAAATTTTACGAAGCTAATTTGCTAGACATTTCAGGCGATTGAACAGAAAAGAATTTTACAACAACAAGACCGGCAGAATCTTTCCAGTTCTCAGATTCTAGCCGGTTTTGTTATGCGTAAAACTACTTATCTGATTTACTCAACTTCCCGCAGCAACTCCGCCTTTTTATTTAGCGACTTGGACCCCATCGCAAAATAAATGATTGGCCCTACGAAATTAACAAATAACAGGGGTATCCATTTCCACTTACTTTTTAACGGCAGCGGTTTGCATAAAATGCTAATCAAGCCTGCAAAAAACAGGATAACTTCTACAGCGGTTAAAGAAATGATGATTTCTTTTATAGGTTTTTGATTGTTCATATGGCACCTCCGGGGTTAATTGTTTACTACTTCAAAAACTACTTTGCCGTCGGCGTAATTGCCGCGTACTGTGCAGCCTTCTTGGAAACGGCCTTGCAAAATGGCTTCCGCAAGTTCGTCTTCAATCATGTTTTGTATTGCCCTGCGAAGGGGGCGCGCGCCGTACATTTGGTCGTAGCCTTCTGTGGCGATATGGTCGATAAGCGCGTCGGAATATGATAAATTGATATTCATATTGCCGCGGATACGCCGGGCTGTTTCGTTTAGCAGCAATTCGGCGATTTTTCTTATATCGTCGTTATCCAACGGGTGGAATACGATAATGTCATCGATTCTGTTCAAAAACTCTGGACGGAATAATTTTTTTACCTCGTCCATGACTACTTTTTTCATATTCTCGTAATCGCGTTCTTTGTCATCGTCCGGGATAAAGCCCAGCTTTTTGGGGTTAATAATGGACCTTGCGCCTGCGTTGCTTGTCATGATGATAACGGTATTTTTGAAGTTGATTTTGCGCCCTTGGGCGTCTGTGATGTGTCCGTCGTCTAAAACCTGCAGCAGGACGTTAAATACGTCCGGATGGGCTTTTTCAATTTCGTCAAAAAGTACCACGGAATACGGCTTTCTGCGCACTTTTTCGCTTAGCTCCCCGCCTTCGTCGTAGCCGATATACCCCGGCGGCGAACCGATAAGCCGTGATACGCTGTGCTTCTCCATAAATTCGGACATGTCCACGCGAATAATGGCGTTTTCGTCACCGAAAAGAATTTCTGCCAAGGCACGGCACAGGTGAGTTTTACCAACGCCTGTGGGCCCAAGGAATAAGAAGGACCCAATGGGCCTGTTGGGGCTTTTAAGCCCTACGCGGCCACGGCGGATTGCCTTGGAAACAGTTGAAACTGCCGTATCCTGGCCAATTACGCGTTGGTGAATAATTTCTTCCATGTTCATAAGCCGCTGGCTTTCTTCCTGTTGTAAGCGGGTTACCGGTACGCCGGTAATTGTAGACAGTACAGCAGAAATTTCATCTGCATTAACAACATGGTGCGATTTTGTATGAGCGTCTTTCCAGCGTTTTTCTTCGTCTTCCAGCTGTTCTTTTAAGGTGTTTTGCCGCTGCTTTAACATCCCGGCTTTTTCAAATTCTTCAAGTTTAATGGCGGCTTCTTTTTCTGCTTCCAACTCCGCAATTTTGTCGTTCAAAACTTTGATGTTTGGCGGTGCGGTGTAGGAACGCAAACGTACCCGCGAAGCAGTTTCGTCCAATAAGTCGATTGCTTTGTCCGGTAAAAAGCGGTCTGAAATATACCGGGCAGACAGCATTACTGCGGCCTCTACGGCATCGTCTGTGATTTGCACTTTATGGTGTGCTTCGTATTTGTCGCGGATGCCCATTAAGATGGCGATGGCTTCGTCTTCGGTGGGCTCGTCAACCATTACAGGCTGGAAACGTCTTTCCAATGCTGCGTCTTTTTCGATATGCTTGCGGTATTCGTTTAGCGTTGTGGCACCGATAACCTGCATTTCGCCGCGGGCCAGGGCGGGCTTTAAAATATTGGCTGCGTCAAGGGAGCCCTCCGCACCGCCTGCACCGATGAGTGTATGCATTTCGTCGATGAATAAAATAATATTGGTGTTGGCGATAACTTCCTCGATTACGCGCTTAATGCGTTCTTCAAACTCGCCCCGGTATTTTGTGCCCGCAACCATGGCGGCCAAGTCCAGTGCCACAACCCGCTTGTCCTTAATCGGCTCGGGTACATCGCCGGACACAATACGCTGGGCAAGGCCTTCTACAATGGCGGTTTTGCCAACGCCCGGGTCACCAACAAGGCAGGGGTTATTTTTTGTGCGGCGGCTTAGAATTTGAATTACACGCTCAGTTTCTTTGTTGCGCCCAATAATGGGGTCAAATGTGTTATCTTTCGCGATTTTTGTAAAGTCGCGGCTGTAATTATCCAAAAACGGCGTGTCGCTTTTGGGGTTATGTTTATTTTTGTTGCCCATTTGTGGATGGAAAGGGTGGCTGGGAGGATGCTGGCCGCCGTGGCCAACTTCGCCCAACATTTGCATTATATCCGCAAAAACTTTTGGTATATTAAGCCCTAAGGATATAAGAAGATTGCAGGCAAATGACTCTTGCTCCCGTAAAAGGGCAATTAGCAAATGCTCTGTACCGATGTAGTTTGTTTTCATACGCAAAGCCTCTTGCTGACTTATTTCCAGAACGCGCTTTGTGCGCGGTGTAAAGCCCGCAGGCCCGGCAGATGCCATTGGGGAAGGGGATTGCCCGTCTGTGGCGGATTTAATTTGCCTTTCTATATCTGCGGCTGTAATTTTTTGAGTTTCTAAGATTTTTGCGGCAATGCCGTCGGTTACAAGGGCCAACCCCAATAACAGATGCTCTGTTCCTACAAGTGGGCTTCCCATTTGTGCTGCTATATTTTGAGCGTTTTGGATGGCTTGTCTTGCTTTTTCTGTAAACGGACCTTTCATCTTATGTAGCTCCTCTCTCATTTTAATGGGGCTCTGCCCCAAACCCCGCCATTCCGCCGGGAGTAAATCCCGGCTACATTTCCTCGCTACGCTGCGGGAAGCGACGGTGTCGCTTGAATTTTTTGAATGTCAAAATTATTTATAGAAAATCTTACGCAAAAAGTCTGCGCGGGCAGTGTCGGTTTCGTCTTCGTTCATGGTTTTTCCGGCGGCAAAGTACAAATGCCCCGGTTGGATTTCCATCATAATTTGATAAATTGGCACAGCCAGCTTTGGCAAGTCTAAAATGCCTGCCATGTAACCAAGGCGTATATCCGAAAGAAGATTCATTGCTTCATGAACGGCAATTCTGCGGCTGTATGACAGTATTCCATAGGCACGGTATGCCTTATCCTGCAAATAGTTTTGCCTGCTTGAAAGAATATTATCCCTTGTTTGTATTTCTCGTTTAATTATGTTGTCGGCTACAATTGCCAGGGTTTTGATTATCTGCGCTTCGTTTTTACCCAATGTAATCTGGTTAGAAAGCTGGTAAATGCTGCCCATCGGAATTGTACCCTCGCCATAAATGCCCCGTAATGTCATGCCGGATTTTGTAATGTACGGGAATAATTTTTTCAGCATGTTTGTTTTATCCAGGCAGGGCAAGTGAACCATGTACGATGCCCGAAGGCCTGTGCCTACATTGGTAGGGCAGGCAGTTAAATACCCAAGTTTTTCGTCAAATGCAAAGTCTAAATATTTTTCCAGCAAGTTATCAATTTCGTTAGCTGTTATCAAGGCATGAGCCAAGTTATTCCCGGGGCAAACAGATTGAATACGAACATGATCTTCCTCGTTAACCATAACGCTTATATTTTGATACACATCAACAAAAACCCCTTTAGACAGTGTGCTGTCTAAATATCTGGGGCTTAAAATATGTTTTTCCAAAAAAATTTGCTGGTCTATTTTCCTCAGGTCTTGCACCACTAAAGGCTCGAACGGACGCTGAACATTTATTTTACCAATAATATTTTCAACTTCCAAAACTATAGCGGATGCGTCACTTGGGGATAGTTTCCGCTGAAACAAGTATTGCTTTAAATTACGCGCCAGCCGTACCCTGGACGAGATAATTTGGTTCTCATCCGTTGCGTTACTTTGATACCACGGACCAAAAGCCACGGCTTCACCTCTTCTAATTACTGTCACTTCCTTCATTATCAGCATACTCCTGTTGTGCGTCAAGGCGTCGTATTTGATCCCGTAAGAACGCGGCCCTTCCAAAATCCTCTTCCTCTACGGCTTGTTGCATATGGGTGCGCAACTTGTAAACTTGACGATCCCGTTTTAATGAAGCACCGGCCCGCTTTGGAAATTTTCCTTCATGGGTAATTGCTGTGTGCGTGTTCATTAGTAAAGGCTCGAGTATATTGAAAAAAGACCGGTAACATGCGGCGCATCCCATTGTGCCGTCTTTTTTAAGTCCATCAAGAGTAAGACCGCAGCGGTCACATGTAGGTTGCGGAGTGCTTGTTTTTGCATGGGAATTAGCATGAATTTTACTGAAAAGCCCATGAAAGATATTTTCCAAAATCAAAAACATCTCAACTTCGCCGGAACAATCGTTACAAAGATAGATATCTTTTTTTACACCGTCTGACAGCTGTTGCATACATACAGTGGCGGTATTTTTTTTGCATTTTTCACAGTACATATTGACCCCCTTCTATATTTATTTTACTCTAAAATCCTGCCACAGGACAAGCAAAATTTGGCAGTGACTTCATTTTTGTAATTGCACACCCTGCAAATACGGAGTGCAGGCTCTTGGGCTGCAGGCGGCAGAACAGGCTGTGGAGGGGCAGGAGATGGCGTAAAGTCATACTCCTGTGCCGGTGACTGCTGCGATGTTGTAGAGTGTGTCTGCTCTTCTGCAGGTGCATATCCTAATTCTACACGAATTCCGCACTTTTGGCAAAATTCTGCCGTGCGATCTACGTTTTTGCCACATTTAGAACATATGCGCGTACCTTTAATAACGCTTATTTGCTCTTTTATATCCGCGATTTTACGCTCACTAGCTTCAATTTCCAAATATTTTTCGTCGAAAAATTTACCAAGAGAACCGCCATACTGATAAATTTCGTGAACTTTTTTGCCAATTTCGGAGTAGAGATTTTTTAAGTTGTTCTCTTCCGTAGAAAGGTTCATGCTAAGCTTCGTGGACTTTAATAGATCCCCGGATGTTTTTGAAACGCTTTTAGTGATGTTAAATAATGTGTTTTTTAAGTCTTGCATAAAGTCACCTCGCTCTTTCTTAAAACCCCATATACTCCATAAACAACTCGTTAAACTTTGGATGGGCAGCTAAATTTACTTCCGTGGCCATTGCAGCCAACTTTAGAATATCCGCTTCCGCAGCGGTGCTAAGCAGTACCTTCGCGCAGCCCCCCAGGGCAGAATTGCCCAAAATTACAACTTTATCTTCAAGTTCCGCAGGTATTAGCCCCAGCGTAACAGCGTTTTTTATGTCTATTTTATGGCCAAAACCGCCGGAAATAAACACAGTTGACAGTTCCTCATAGCTAACCCCCGCAATGTCCAGTAAAATTTCTATGCCGGAACGCACAGCAGACTTGGCAAGCTGAATTTCGCGGATATCCCGCTGGGTAAAGTCTATGCCCGGTGCAATGGTAACAGCACCGTCATCTGATTCCATTTGCCCTGTTTCGTCTACCAAGCCGTGGCGGACCAATTCCGCGGAAATATCCACAACCCCGGTACCGCAGATGCCAATTGGCGGCGCATTGTCAATAGTTTCATAAATACATACGTTTTTTTCCGGTAAATAACTCACTTTAGCAATTGCACCGGCTACAGAACCTATCCCTTTAGAAATATTTCCCCCTTCAAAAGCCGGCCCGGCGGCGGTAGAGGTAACAATAATTTTGTCCCGGGAGAAAATAGCCATTTCGCCGTTGGTGCCAAGGTCGATTAGTAGATTGTTGCCGGAAATATTTGGCCATCCCGCACACAGCATCCCTGCAGAAATATCTGCGCCAACAAAAGTTGAAATTCCGGGTAATAGTAATACATCGCAGTTTAACAAATCGCTTCCGAACAGTTCCGTAAAACTGCAGGTCTTCATACCTATAAAAACCGGTGTAAACGGTGCCACACCAAGGGTGTCGCAGGGCAATTTTAGCAGCAAGTGCAGCATGGTAGTGTTGCCCGTAATGGTTACAAGAGAAATTTCATTGTTGTCCAAACCGGCCTTATTTATTATATGCCGAACACCCTGACAAATATCTTTTATTATATATGCGTTAAGTTTAGATTGTGCCCCTGCAACCGCATGTGTGATACGTGCCATAACATCTGCACCAAACTCTCGTTGGCTGTTTACCCGGGAATGAGTAGCAACCTGCGTACCGGCGGCCATGTCCAAAAGCTCGAAGGCCAGGGTGGTTGTGCCAATGTCAATGGCAATGCCGTAGGGTAGGGTGGTTTTACGGTCGCAGACGGTGGGCTGTAAGCTTTCGTATGCGGACAGTATTTTCATGCCCGATGTGTCTGGTATACGTACTTCCGTATCAATAAAATTTTTGTCAATTACGGTTTTACAGGCCAAAACTTCGCCGATGTGTGTGTAAACGGTGCATTTGCCACATGTTCCGTGGCCGCCGCAGGGGGCGTTTATGGATATGCCGTTTGCATGCAAAATCTCAAATAGATTGTTACCGGTATTAATTGAGATTGTCTGTTTTTGTTCACCTTGCTTTACATGTAGTTTGCCCGGCAATTTATTCACGTCCTTGTAAAAAATCATTTGAGTGTCGCGCTGACATAATGGTATTCAGTTTTTCTGCTTTTATCATCAACAATGTAAAATTCCCTCTGAAAAATGTTGATGATAATGAAATTTGACAACAATTCTGTTATGTCAGCCATACTTGCAAAAAAGATAGGGGAGCCGTCCACGTCCGGGCCACCTTCCCAGAACATAGTATTTTCGTCTACTTTCGGCTGTGTTGCTTCTATAAAATCCGTTGTCTCTTTCGAGCTGAACGATAAGTATACCGCTCCGTCTGGTTTCAGCACTCTTTCAATTTCACCAATAATTTTCTTGATTCCAATGGAATCCGAATGAGAAATGACATGGTAGGCGAATACACAATCGAAAGATTCATCAGCACAAGGCAGGGACAACATGTCGCCAACTTGCGTTTCAATTTCCAAACCTTCCGTTGCTGCCCACGTTTGTAAATGCTTTATTCCATATTCAGAAATATCAAACGCGCTTACCTTAAAGCCGTTTTTGGCAAAGGAAATGGAATGACGGCCAAGGCCTGCGCCCAAGTCCAATACAGACTTGTAGCCTACGTCTTTCCATATGTTTGCACAGTTAAGGTTGTCCTCCGTAGGTTGCAGATGTACCAGGCGGTAAGTTTCGCTTACATTTTCCCAATCCCAGCCTTTTGATTTAGTCATACGCTTACCTCCTGCATCTGTATGTGTTCACCTCCGCCGGTATCAATACATACGCCATTATATTAAACTATAACGGCGGGGCAAAGACAAGTATTATTTTTAAACTACCCCCTGATATCACATTGGCGAATATGATATCAGGGGGTAGACGGTTGATGACGTTTGGCAAGGCCCGGTAAATCAAAAGCATTTTCAATAGCCAATAAATCCCCAAGGTAAAAGCTCTCAAGTTCCCTACACGCAATTCGTACCAGACATTTAGGCTTATTTGCACCTTCGCATATACCAACCAGCGTTTTCTTAACCTTTATACAATCACCGGAATCTTGGTCACGGAGTACTAAAAAAGCAGTATTAGGAATTTGCCAGCGTTGCAATTTCTTTTTTAAGTTTTTATCTAAATCATTTTTACCTTCAAATGGAATGCATTTGACTTCAACAGATGGCGGCAATATTTTAGGTAATATTTCATCTAACATTGCTTTTGCGGATTTTTCCTCTACGAAACAGGCAAGACAATTTATCATGGATTCACCTTGCCAAAAAAGCCCTGCTTCCATAGATACCCCATTTTATCGCCATCTGACATATATGCTTTTACTTGAACATCGTCTTTAGCTTGCTTAATTGTGGTGTAGCCTTTTTCTTTTTCCAACCAAACTACTTGCTCAAGAGTTGTGCCGTTTACAAACTCCGGACTGTGCGTAGTAATAAAAACTTGCTTGCCATGTTGTGTATATGCGTAAAATGCTTCTGCCAACTCTTCCTGCAAACTATGGTAGATCTGGATTTCCGGCTCTTCAATACATATAATTGACCCGGAATATGGGGAGTGAAGAAGTGTAAAGTAAGCAAGCATCAGAAGGGTTCCGTCTGATACATAATGGGATGTAAACGAATCTGCAAAATGTTCTTCATGGAACTCTAAAAACATTTGCCCTTTTATACTCTCTGCCTTTATGTCAATAACTCCGGGCACAGCACGCTTCATATCTGATAAAATCCGGTTGAAATTATCGGGATGTTTTTTGTGTATATTATGAAGTACTAAACGAAGATTACTGCCATCAGAAGAGAGCTGCTCTGTATTACCGCCTTCCACCCCTTTGCGAATAGCGTGAATACTTAGTTTGTAGATTTGCAGATTTATCAATAGATGGATAATTGCCATGAAATCAAAATTTGCGAGCAGAATCTCTCCCTCTTTATTAATGTCTTGATCCGGTCGAAAATAACTTAACGCGAGTAAGCTCTGACTTATTATTTCTACAAATTCGTCTTCCGGTGAATTTGCTGCATTAGGTAATCGCAAAGCATCCTTAGTTACCCCATCCACAAGAATACAGGTAAGCTTACCCTTGCTAAAAATAAATCCGTCCTCTCTTTTTGTGATGGTGTTTGTAAATGCAATTTTTTCTTTGCATACAACAATACGCTCATCATCTTTATCTAACACCAACTGGTATACAATAGCCTTTTGTGTCATATCGTCTTCAAAACTAAATTCTATTTCAATTGGGCCAACGGCTCCCTTAGTTCGCACTTCTTCAAAACCGCCAATTTCAACCATTGCATCATGTACATTGGTTTTAAGTGCGAGTTTAAGGAATTGGAACAACAACAAAAATGAACTTTTTCCTACACCGTTTGCACCTACTAACACACACATGCTTGATATGTCATTAATTTCTATACTCGCAAATGATTTAAAATTTTTCAAACGTATGGATTTTATTTTCATGTGTCAGGTCTCCTTTTTATTGCTCTTTTCCACAGTAATCCTATCACGGGCAACCGTGTAATTCAAGCACAATCTGATATCAGGGGGTAGATCATATATTTTTCCCACCCAATATGTTATTATGTTTCATGTGAAGAACCAAAATGCAAAGGAAGTGCCGTATGTCAACAACAACTGCCGGGATTATCGCCGAATTTAACCCATTTCACAACGGGCACAGCACACACATTTCTGAAACCCGCCAAATTACCGGATGCAAGCACGTAATTGCCGTAATGAGCGGTAATTTTGTGCAGCGGGGCGAGCCTGCCATTTGCAACAAGTGGCAGCGTACAAGAATGGCACTTTTAAATGGCGTTGATGTTGTAATAGAGATACCTGTCCAATATGTAATTTCCGGCGCGGATTATTTTGCAAGGGGAAGCGTGGGGCTGCTAAATGCCGCGGGTGTTATTGACGCACTGTGTTTTGGCAGTGAATCCGGCAGCTTGCAGGAAATCATTGCCGCAGGGCATGTTTTGGCGGAAGAACCTGCACTGTACAAACAAGTTTTGCGTGATAAGTTAGACAAAGGTGCATCTTTTGCGGCAGCAAAGGGCGCGGCTCTTGGGGCTTGTCTGGGGGAAGTTGATGAAGGGCTTTTGACAAGGCCGAATAACGGGTTGGCAATGGAATATTGCAAAACACTGCGGCTTTTGAACAGTCCAATGGGCGTATTTACAACCCATAGGCAGCAGGGTGGGCCGTCCGCGACAAAAATACGCCAGAGCTTGCTTGCAGGGCAAGATATAGGAGAATGTGTACCGCAAAATGTGAAGAATATTTTGCAAAACATCCCCAAATTTGCTCAATTAGACGATTTCAGCGATATTTTTAGATATCTGTTATACACAAAAACAGACGCGGTTAACAGCCTTGCGGAAGGGCTGGGCAATAGGTTCCGGCGGCTGTGCAGCGATTTTTCAACAATTTCCGGGCTGCTTGGGGCGGTTAAGACAAAACGGTACACCTATACACGGTTGCAGCGGGATGTTCTTAAAATAATATTGGATATCTTGCCGCAAGACATGGATACTTTCGACAGACACGGCGGAGTGCAATATATACGGGTGCTTGGCTTCCGCAAAGAGGCAGCCGGTATAGTTGGCGAAATGTCGCGTAATGCAAGCCTGCCCGTGATCACAAACGGTGCGGCTATGGATGAACTTTTGCAAACAGATGGCCTTGGGGCAAAAATGCTTTCGCAGGAACTTATGGCCGGGGATATTTACAGGCTTATTTCCGGGGAAAGCGGCGGGTACTGCAGCGAGCGCGGTGCGGGTATTATTATCGTATAAAATGCGAATACGATAACAATAACTGATGCCCCAGAATTTTCTTGCTTATGATGCGCTCAATTTGCCGCTCTATAGTTGTACCTTCGACTTGGTCCAGTAGGCTGCCCAATGTGACAAGTGCTTTGTTTTCCTCGGATATTGCCAAATAAATAGCATTTGGAAATGACAAACTTGTGTTTAGTTTTTTTACCGCCGGTACGAAGTCCGTATCAAAATGGCTTTTTAATAATTGTGTATATTTTTTGTGGCGCAGCTTGCAATCCTTAGCCATTTCGGTTAAGGATTGTTTAATTTCTTCCGATGGGGCATTAAAAGATATGTCTGTATAAAAAATTTGTGCATTATGTTCGTCTTGTGCCAATTTTTTTATTGTTTTTGCAATTTCGGAAGAGATTGTAGGAGCGGTAGGCGAGGGGGGCTGTACTGCCTGCTGTTTCTGCGGTGCCGCTTTTGGGGCAGTCGCAGGCTTTGCTGCTTTTAAAATGCGCATTGTTTCTTCATCAATTGGCTCGTACACAACCCCGTCCGGTAAATTTCTGTTTATACGTCTAAATTGTTCTGCGGCGTCTTCTGCTGTTGGCTGTGGAAGTTGCGGTACATATGGGCGCATGGGTGGGTTTTGCAGTGGTTGCTGCAAAGGATTTTGCCGCCGGGTTGTTAACGGGTTTGATTTTGGTAAGGGTAGGGGATTTACAGGTTTTGCGCCGCGTCTTTCATTTGGCTGTTTTTGCTGTTCATCCGGCTGCAGGGGATAGAAATTTAATAAATTGTCGGTAGGTTTTTCATCATTTTGTTCTTGTGTATGATGTTCTTCGTTGGGCTTATTTACACGGGCGGGTTTTGGCGAAAATACAGACCTGGGCGGCCGTTGAAATGATAAAGGCATAGATATGCTCCTAACTAATCCGGTTGGTGCATTCTATGCCTTAGAATGTTATTTTGTTCTGCTACCCTTCAATAAGCTCCCATGCTTCGCATTTATCGCCCATAAAATATTCGATATCCACGCCCTTACGCACATACCCCGCTGATGGCAGATAATCAATAATTTGGAACGGTGTTTTTGCTTCGATTCTGTGTTTCATACTAACACCTCTTAATGATAGATTTGAGTTTGGGTGAGCCCAACTTCAAGTACCATTTTAAAGGGGAATTAACTTAAATGCTGTGCATTTGGTGTATTTTAATGCAAAGAATCTGCTACCAGAAACCATGCTTCATTTTTGCAACTGTTGGGGAAGTATTCCACATCCACTCCGCTTAACTTATAACCGGCAGCGGGAATATATTCAGCCATACAGTGTCCCATAAAAGTGCCCACGTCATTTGCGTATTCTTTAGGAATATCGAAAATGATATACGTGCCGCCCGGTACGTCAATTATATTGAACCCGTCCGCGTTCTCTGAATCGCTGTATATAAAACCGATAGTGTAGTAAAATTCGTCAGTTTTCTCTGTTGGGGACGAACAGCATAGGTCGTGCCCTTCGCCTTTGGCATATCTTTCGCAAAATTTAGTCCTCATTTTATTTTGGTTCCAGTAATACCAAAATCTGCCGATGGTGCCGTTATCCATTGCTTCATACGTAATGCGTTTTGTTATACCAATAATTTGAAAAGGCGGCTTCTCTTCAATTCTGTAATGGATGGGAGCAAATCCTCTATTGCCAGCTGAAATACAAAGCGGGGGAACGTTTTTAATGTTACGCCGCTTTCCCGCGCCGACTTAGGTGTTGTTCCGTGAAATTGGCTAAAGGTGCGCGAGAAAGAGGCGTGTGAATCGTACCAATGTGTAATAATAGGACTAACCGAAAAACCTCAGTAAAATCAAGGGGTGTCGCGTTAGTCCAATTTTTATGCAAGAACCACAATTAGGGGCGAACTCCATTCCCTTAAAAAATTAAACGTAAATTCATCTTAGGAAGTTATGCCCCGTAAAAACAGGAGGATTTTATGGGCAAAGTTTATGTCATCAGCAACAGAAAAGG